>NZ_LGDB01000253.1:0-22645 GCF_001279655.1 Streptomyces sp. WM6372
GCCCCGCCCCCAGTCCCGTCCTCGCCCCCGCCCCCGCTCTCGTACCGTCGTCCGTGGACGGGCTCATCGAGGCCGTCCTGGCCGGCGAACACGGCCCGCTCCCCTCCGCACTCGTCGCCACCAGCGTGTTCTGGATCCACCACGGCACCCGGCTGGCCGGCGGCGACACCACGTACCTCAACCAGTACGTCCTGGTCCGCCTGGGCGGCTCCTTCGGCGGCTGTGCCTTCGAGGCCGGGGAGATCGACCCGGCGATCTGCCGCGACTCCTCCGGCCTTCCGCTCGACCGGCTGCTGCGCGAAGCCCCGCGCCCGCTGCGGATCGCCGCCCTCGACGCGTACCTGTCCGAGGCCCGCCCGCACCGGGCGGCCGCGGCGGCGGGCGACGCCGAGTCCGTCGCGCTGCCCACCGGTACCCCCGAGATCCGCGCGAAGGCCCGCGACACGGCCATCGCCGCACTGCTCGACATCCAGGAAGGGGCCCGCGTCGCTCTCATCGGCGTCGTCAACCCGCTCGTCGCGGCGATCCGCGAGCGCGGCGGCGCACCGCTGCCCTGCGACTTCAACCTCAGGGCCACCCAGTGGGGCGACCCCGTCACCGACGACATGCACGCGGTGCTGGAGCGCGCCGAGGCCGTCGTCGCCACCGGAATGACCCTGAGCAACGGCTCGTTCGACACCGTCCTGGAGCGCTGCCGCTCCCGCGGCATCCCGTTGATCGTCTACGCGCAGACGGGCAGCGCCGTCGCCCGCGCCTTCCTCGGCTCCGGCGTGACCGCCCTGTCCGCGGAGCCCTTCCCGTTCTCCCAGTTCAGCGCCGAGGAGACGGTCCTGTACCGCTACCGAACGGTGGGCCGCGCGTGATCCCCACCGGCACCGGACACGCCCCCTGCCACCATGGCGAGATCCTCCAGGGCGTCTTCCTCGACGCGGACGGCCGCCGGTGCGCCGGCCTGGTCACCCTCCCCATGCCCGGCCCGGGCAGCCGCGCCGAGTTCGTCCGCAGGCCCGGTACCGGGGCCGGGGCACTCACCGTCGTACCGGCCGACCGTACGAAAGCGGTACGGGCCGCGGCCCTCGCGGTGGCGGAGTGCGCGGAGCGGACCGGACAGCCGCCCTGCGGCGGGCAGTTGAGGCTCACGAGCGACATACCGGTGGGGCTGGGCATGGGCAGCTCCACCAGCGACGTGATCGCCACCGTGCGCGCCGTCGCGGACTCGTACGGTCTGCGGCCGACCCCCGAGGCGGTCGCCCGGCTGGCCGTACGGGCGGAACTGGCGTGCGATCCGCTGATGTTGGACGGACGGCCGGTGCTGTTCGCCCAGCGGGAGGGCCGGGTGCTGGAAGCCCTCGGCCCGGCGCTGCCGCCGCTGGTCGTGGTGGGCTGCGCCCTCGGCGAGGGCGCGCCCGTGGACACGCTGTCCCTGCCCGTGCGCGAGCCCGGCGACGGCGACGTACGGGCCTTCGAGCGGCTGCGTACGCTGCTGCGCCGGGCGGTGGCCACGGCGGACGCCCCACTGCTCGGCGAGGTCGCCACCGCCAGCGCCTGGCGCGGCCAACAGACCCTCCGGCACCCGGAGTTCGAAGCCCTGACCGGCATCTCCCGGCGGGTCGGGGCGGTCGGCGTACAGATCGCGCACAGCGGCGCGGTGGCGGGCGTGCTGTTCGACCCGGCCGCTCCGGGCCTGAGGCACCGCGTGCGCAGCTGCCTGCGCGCCCTCGACGCCCACGGGATCCCCGCCACCCGGACCTTCACGACGTTCACCACCACCAGCGAGGAGCTCCCGCATGGACCAGCACATCGCCGACGCGATCGGCCGGCCGGACCTGATACGGCTCGACGACCGGCTCGTCTGCCTGCGCTTTGAGACCATGAAGGTGGTCTCCGCGCTCGCCGCGGTGCGCCATCTGCTGGACACCGGGGCGGTGCGGCGCGGGGACACCCTGCTGGACAGCTCCAGCGGCATCTACGCGTACGCCCTCGCCCTGGCCTGTCACCGGTACGGCATGCGCTGCCACATCGTCGGCTCGACGACGGTGGACCGCACGCTGCGCACCCAGCTCGCCGTCCTGGGGGCGACGCTGGAGCAGATGGAGCCGTGCAGCGACCTGAAACTCGACCAGAAGCGGCGGGTGGAGCGTATCCACGAGATCCTCGCCGAGCACCCCGAGTACCACTGGATGCGGCAGTACCACGACGACGTCCACTACCTCGGCTACCGCGCGATCGCCGACCGGATCCGGGAGGCGACCGGCGGTCGGAGCGGCGACGCCGCGGGGCTCACCGTCGTCGGCGGGGTCGGCTCGGGGGCCTCCACCGGAGCCCTCGCCCGCTACCTGCGCGGGGCGGCCGCGGCCGCCCCGGCCGACGTCGAACTCGTCGGGGTCCAGCCGTACGGCAGCCTCACCTTCGGCGCCGAGCACGTATCGGACCCCGAGATCATCATCGCCGGGATCGGCAGCTCCATCCCGTTCGGGAACGTCTCGCACGAGCTGTACGACACCCTGCACTGGATCTCGTTCGACGCGGCGCTGGCCGGCAGCGTCGACCTGCTGCGCCGGCACGCGGTCTTCGCGGGGCTCTCCACCGGCGCCGGCTACCTCGCCGCCCGCCACGAACGCGAGCGCGCCCCCGAGCGGACGGTCCTCTTCATCGCCGCCGACACCGGGCACCGGTACGTCGACACCGTCCACGCCCGCCACCGGGAGGCGGCTGCGATCGCGGACCTCGCCCCGCGGGAGGTCTCCGACCAGGGGCAGCTGGCCCTCCCGTGGTGCCGGATGCGCTGGAACCGGGCCCCGCGGCTGCCCTGACGGCGACGCCGGCGCCGGAGCCGGCCGGGGAATCGGCGCCGGCCGGGGCGCCGGCATCGGCGCGGGTCAGCCGGCCGCGGTGAGTTCCCCGCTGAGGGTCCCGTGCAGGCGGGCGCTGGGTCCGTTCAGGCCGACGATCTCCACCGTCTTGCCGCGCTGGGCGTAGCGGTGCTCGATCGCGTCGAGTGCCGCGACCGACGAGGCGTCCCAGACGTGCGTGGCGGACAGGTCGATGACGACCTTGTCCGGGTCACCGGCGTAGTCGAAGCGGCCGACGAGCTCGTTGGAGGAGGCGAAGAACAGCTGGCCGCTGACCGCGTAGACGACCTGGCGTCCATCGGGGTCGAGGACCGCCGTGACGTCGGCGAGCCGGGCGACCCGCTTCGCGAAGATGACCATGGCGGTGACGGATCCCGCGACGACACCGACGGCGAGGTTGTGGGTGGCGACCACGCAGGCCACGGTGAGGGCCATGACGGCGATCTCGCCCGCCGGCATCCGCTTGAGGGTCTTGGGCGCGATCGAATGCCAGTCGAAGGTCGCGAAGCAGACCATGATCATGACGGCGACCAGGGCGGCCATCGGGATGTCGGAGACGACCGGCCCGCAGACGATGCACAGCACCATCAGGAACGCGCCCGCGAGGAACGTGGAGAGCCGGGTCCGGGCGCCGGAGACCTTCACGTTGATCATGGTCTGGCCGATCATCGCGCAGCCGCCCATGCCGCCGAGGAACCCGGTGACGATGTTCGCGATGCCCTGCCCGATGGATTCCCGGGTCTTCGACGAGTGCGTGTCGGTGATCTCGTCGACCAGCTTCGCCGTCATCAGGGACTCCATCAGTCCGACGAGCGCCATGGCGAACGCGTACGGGGCGATGGTGGTCAGCGTGTCGAGCGTGAACGGTACGTCGGGCAGCCCGGGGACGGGGAGCGAGGACGGCAGCGCGCCCTTGTCGCCGACGGTCGGGACCGCGATGCCGGCGGCGACGGTGATCACGGTCAGGATCACGATCGACACCAGCGGGGCCGGGACCGCCGTGGTGATCTTCGGGAACAGCACCATGAGCGCCAGGCCGGCCGCCAGCAGCGGATAGACGGCCCACGGCACGTCGCTCACCTCCCGCACCTGGGCCATGAAGACCAGGATGGCGAGGGAGTTGACGAAGCCGACCATCACCGAGCGCGGGATGAACCGCAGCAGCCCGCCCACGCCGAGCGCGCCGAGCACGATCTGGAACACCCCGGCCAGGATGACGGCGGCCACCAGGTATCCGAACCCGTGCTCCCGGTTCAGCGGTGCGATGACCAGGGCGACGGCCCCGGTGGCGGCCGAGATCATCGCGGGCCGCCCGCCGACGAGGGCGATGGTGACGGCCATGGTGAAGGAGGCGAACAGCCCGATCGCCGGATCCACCCCGGCGATGATCGAGAACGAGATCGCCTCCGGGATCAGCGCCAGCGCGACCACGAGCCCGGCCAGCACCTCGGTGCGCAGCACCGTCGGCGACAGCCAGGACGGCCGGAACCCGCGCAGCCGCGCGGGCAGGGACAGAGCGGAGTGGGGCAAGGGGAACGGACCTGTCGGGCGGGCACACCGCCAACCGGCAGGCGAGCAAACGAAGCGAAGCCCCCAAGGTACCCCGTGAGCCCAGGACCCCCGGGACCCCCGGGGCCCCCGTCCCCGGAACCGGGCCCCGGCGCCGCCGCGGCGGTCCCCACCGCTCGCGGTCGACCGGCGAGCCCTCGCCGACCCGTCGCAACGGAGGCGTCCAGAGCCCGTGCGCGGTCTTCCCGGTGGCGCCGCGCTGAGGACGGCCCGGTCGGCCGGGGGCGGCCGACCGGGCCCTCGGTTCAGGGCCAGGGCCAGGGGCCGGCCCCGGCCCCGCCTGACCCTGGATCAGCGGAGGTCGAACCGGTCGAGGTTCATCACCTTGTCCCACGCGGACACGAAGTCACGTACGAGCTTCTCTCCCGCGTCCTGGGACGCGTAGACCTCCGACAGGGCCCGCAGCTGCGAGTGCGAACCGAAGACGAGGTCGACGGCGGTGGCCGTCCACTTGACCTCGCCCGTGGCCCGATCGCGGCCCTCGAACACGTTCTCGGCCGTGGCCGAGGCCTTCCACTCCGTACCCATGTCCAGCAGGTTGACGAAGAAGTCGTTGGTCAACGTCTCCGGCCGGTCGGTGAAGACGCCGTGGGAGGACCGCCCGAAGCCGGTGTTCAGGGCGCGCATGCCGCCGATCAGGACCGTCATCTCGGGAGCGGTGAGGTTCAACAGGTTGGCGCGGTCCAGCAGGAGCGTCTCCGGCGCGAGCTTCTCCCCCTCCCGGATGTAGTTGCGGAACCCGTCGGCCCTGGGTTCGAGCACCGCGAACGAGTCCACGTCGGTCTGCTCCTGCGAGGCGTCCGTACGCCCCGGCGCGAACGGGACCGTGATGGCGTACCCGGCGTTCTTCGCGGCCTGCTCGACGGCCGCGCACCCGCCCAGGACGATCAGGTCGGCGAGCGAGACCTTCGTGCCGCCCGTCGCCGACGCGTTGAAGTCCTGCTGGATCTCTTCGAGGGTCCCCACGACCTCGCCCACCTCGGGCAGGGCGTTGCTCTCCCAGTCCCGTTGCGGCGCGAGCCGGATCCGGGCCCCGTTGGCCCCGCCGCGCTTGTCGGTGCCGCGGAAGCTCGCCGCCGCCGCCCAAGCGGTGGTGACCAGCTGGGAGACGGACCGTCCGGAGGCGAGGATCTTGGCCTTGAGGGCGGTGACGTCCGCCTCCGAGACCAGCGGGTGATCGACCTGGGGGACGGGGTCCTGCCACAGCTGCGGCTCGGCGACCCACGGGCCGAGGTAGCGCGGGAGGGGTCCCATGTCGCGGTGCAGCAGCTTGTACCAGGCCTTGGCGAACGCCAGCGCGAGCTGGTCCGGGTTCTCGTGGAAGCGCTTCGCGATCGGCGCGTAGACCGGATCGACCTTCAGCGCGAGATCCGTCGTCAGCATCATCGGGGCGTGCCGCTTCGACGGGTCGTGGGCGTCGGGCACCGTGCCCTGGGCGGCCGGGTCCGTGGGAGTCCACTGGTTGGCACCGGCGGGGCTGGTCGTCAGCTCCCAGTCGTATCCGAACAGGTTGTCCAGGTACCCGTTGTCCCACTTCGTCGGCGCGGTGGTCCACGCGCCTTCGAGCCCGCTCGTGAGCGCGTCGACGCCGACGCCGGTGCCGGACGCGTTCTTCCAGCCGATGCCCTGCTGCTCGATGGGGGCCGCCTCGGGCTCCGGACCGATGTAGGCGGGATCGGCGGCGCCGTGGCACTTTCCGAACGTATGGCCGCCGACGATGAGCGCGAGCGTCTCCTCGTCGTCCATCGCCATGCGCGCGAACGTCTCGCGAATGTCCCGGGCTGCGGCCACCGGATCCGGATTGCCGTTGGGCCCCTCAGGATTGACGTAGATCAATCCCATCTGCACGGCGCCGAAAGGACCGGTGAGTTCCCTGTCACCGCTGTAGCGCTCGTCTCCGAGCCAGGTGTCCTCGGGCCCCCAGAAGATTTCCTCGGGTTCCCAGGTGTCCTTCCGTCCGAAACCAAATCCGAACGTCTTGAGCCCCATGGATTCGATGGCGCAGTTCCCGGCGAAAATCAGAAGGTCGGCCCAGGAGATCTTCTGTCCGTACTTCTGCTTGACCGGCCAGAGCAAACGGCGTGCCTTGTCCAGGCTCGCGTTGTCCGGCCAGCTGTTGAGGGGGGCGAAGCGCTGGGAGCCGGCGCCGCCGCCGCCCCGGCCGTCGGCGATGCGGTACGTGCCCGCGGCGTGCCAGCTCATGCGGATGAACAGGGGCCCGTAGTGGCCGTAGTCGGCGGGCCACCACTCCTGGGACTTCGTCATCACCTCGAAGACGTCCCGTTTCAGCGCGTCGACATCGAGGGTCGCGAACTCCTTCGCGTAGTCGAAGTCCTGGCCCATCGGATCGGACAGGGGCGAATGCTGGTGGAGGACTTGGAGGTCCAGCTGATTCGGCCACCAGTCCAGGTTCGTCCTGGGTCGAGTCGGCGCGGGGGTCGGGGAGGTAATTGCTGGGTTCTCGCTGTCGCTGCCGGACACGTCCGCCCTTCTTCCTGTCTCGGTGTCTTCTGCTGTTTCTGTTTCTGCTGACTGCTGGGCGTCCGTATGGTCGCGCACCGCGGACCGCACCGCCACGAGAACACGCAGAACTCTTCCGGACGCTGAGGAATTCGGGGAAAGGCGGGTTTTCGGATGAACGGGACCGGCCCGGACGGGTGACGTGTCCCGCCGTACGGCGGGTCGCGGGTCGGGGACGGGCCGGGCCGTCAGGATGGCCCCCTCCCGACAGTGAGAAGGAGTTGTTCGTGCTCGAGAGACAGCGTCGCAAGAACGCCACCGAAGTCACCTTCGTGCTGCCCGACGGGGACCCGCCCGGACCGGTCAGCGTGGTGGGAACGTTCAACGGCTGGCAGCCCGGCTCCCACGTCCTCGAATCCCGCCCCGACGGGACGCGCGCGGTGACGGTGGCACTGCCGGCGAAGGTCACCCACTCCTTCCGTTACCTCGCGGCAGGGGACTACTGGTTCAACGACGAGGGCGCCGACGGCCAAGACGGTCCCAACTGCCGCCTGCAGACCTGATCCCGGCCCCGCTCGCCGCCCGCCCTGCCCCCACGGCCAGGGCGGGCCCCACCCCGGGCCGGGGGCGGGGTACGGGCCGGCGCACCGCCGGGGGCGTCAGGACCCCGCCGCGCCCTGGCCCCGGGCTGCCGTGCGGCGGGCCGCCGCGGCGTCCGTGACGTCGAGGAACACCTGGTCCAGCTCGGGCCAGCGCGTCTTCAGCTCCTTCTTGATGCGGACCATCGCGTCCTCGACGGTCTCGCTGTCGTACCCGGGCGTCAGGTCGACGCTCGCGGCGAGCAGCGCCGAATCCGGACTCAGCCGCATGGTCAGCAGGGAGGTGACCGAGTCGATCTCCGGCTGCTTCCGCAGCAGCTCCCGTACCCCTCGCTGCACCTCGGGATCGGCCGCCTCGCCGATCAGCTGGGCCCGGGCGCCCTTGCCGAGTGTGTACGCCACGTAGACCAGCAGGACGCCGATCAGGATGGAGGCGGACGCCTCGTACGCCACCTGCCCGGTCGCCATGTGGAGACCCATCCCCGCCATGGCCAGCAGGACGCCCGCGCAGGCCGTGCTGTCCTCCGCGAGGACGGTCCGCAGCGCCGGGTCCCGGCCCGCCCGGATCTCCTCGCGCAGGCCGTGCCCGGCCGCCGCGGCCGCGCCGCGGACCTGGCGGACGGCGCGGACCAGCGAGGCCCCCTCGGCGAGCAGCGCCACGAAGAGCACGGCGAAGCCGATCAGATACCCCTCGTGGGACTCGGAACCGCCCGAGCGGAACGCCTCGACGCCCTGGAACACCGAGAAGCAGCCTCCGGTGACGAAGATGCCGACGGCGGCCAGCAGGGACCAGAAGAAGCGCTCCTTGCCGTAGCCGAAGGGGTGGTGCCGGTCGGCCGGCCGCCGGCTGCGCTTGACCGAGGCCAGCAGGAAGACCTCGTTCATGCTGTCGGCCGCCGAGTGGGCGGCCTCGGACAGCAGCGCGGGAGAGCCGGCGATGACGCCGCCGACTGCCTTGGCGACGCCGATGACCAGATTGGCCGCCAGGGCCACCCAGACGGTGAAGCGGGTTTCGCTGTCCCGTTTTCGCTTCCGCGCGGAGTGCGTACGGGTGTCGCCCACGGCATCGGCCTGCCCGGTCGCGGCCACCTTCAGGTCTTCAGCAGCCGGTTGAAGAAGGAGCGGTAGCGCTGCAGCGCCAGCCGCAGCTCCTCCGTGGGCACCTCCTCGCCGCGGCCCCACTGGCCGACCAGCGACTCCTTGTGGTCCGCGAACGAACGGGCGAGCGTCTGCATCACCTCCGCGACCAGGGTGTCCGCGGAGCGGACCGCGTCCTGCGGGTCGTCCACGAAACGGCCCTGGATCTCGCGCCATGCCGTCCGGTACTCCTCGGTGTCCTTGCTGTCGAGCAGGGGCTGGTCCTCGGTCTCGTCGGGAGCGTTTCCCTCCGCGGCCGGCGTGCCCGCCTCCGCCTCGGTGCCGCGGGCGTCGTCCTGCTCCGCCGCGGTCTCCGCAGTGGCCTCGCCGGGGTAGACCGCCGCCCCTGCCTGCCGGCCGGGGTCGGCCAGGTCCTGCGTGCTCAGACCGCTGCCGCCCGGGCGCTCCTCGCCCCCGGCGCGGTCCTCGAACTCGCCGTTGTCGCGCATGTCATCGACCTCCTCGGTCGCTCAGCAGCTCGTCGAACAGGGCGCGGTAGTGCACCATCGCCCCGCGGAGCTCTTCCGTCGTCGCCTGTCCGTCCGTGCTGCGCACCTTGACCGCGTGCGCCGCGCGATAGTGCTGGAGGGTGCCCGCGTGGGCCACCGAGAGGTCGCGGACATTCTCGTCGTACCCCTCGGTGGGGTAGCCCCGTTCCTTCATCAGCCGGGACACCAGCTCGTCGGCCTGCGTCACGGACCCTTCGGGGCGGTCCACGAAGTGCTGCTGTACATCGCTCCAGTCCTGCGCGTACGCCTGGCGGCGATCCTCCGGAAGCTCCTTGATGGCGAGGTAGGCGTGGCGCTCCTCGCGGGAGTGCAGCTCCCGGTCGGCGGCCAGCCGGCCGCCCTCCTGCTCGACGGTGCGCTCGTACTCCGGTCCGAACCGGTCCTGCAAATGGCGCCGTCGCGACATCGTCCACAGTCCTGCCGCGATCGCGATCAGTACGACCGCCACGGGCACGATGATGGCGATCAGTGTTCCTGTTGACATGGTGGGCCTCCGTCCCGGGGGCTCGTCGATGTGGTGTGCGGGTGTCCGCCGGCGCGTGGGTCAGACACGACCGGCGCCGGATCGTGTGCCGGACGCGGCGAACTCCCGGACGAGCGAGCCGCAGAAGGCGTCCAGGTCGTCCGGCTTGCGGCTCGTGATCAGCGTGGCCGGCTCCGCGCGGCAGACGTGCACCTTCTCGTCCACCCACGTGCCGCCCGCGTTGCGGATGTCGGTCGCGATGCTGGGCCAGGAGGTGAGGGTCCGTCCGCGTACGACGTCCGCCTCCACCAGCGTCCAGGGGGCGTGGCAGATCGCGGCGACGGGTTTGCCCGCCTCGAAGAAGTCGCGGGTGAAGCCGACGGCCATCTCGTTCCTGCGCAGGGCGTCGGGGTTGGCGACGCCGCCGGGCAGCACGAGCGCGTCGAAGGCCTCCGAGGTGTCACCCGCCAGGACGTGGTCGACGGCGAAGGTGGCCCCCTTGTCGAAGTGCCGGAACGCGCGGACGCGGTCGGGCCCGGTCGACACCAGCCGCGGGTTCCATCCGGCGTCGAGCACGGCCTGCCAGGGCCGGGTCAGTTCGATCTCCTCGACGCCCTCGGGCGCCATGAGGAATGCGATGCGCATCTCGTACCCCCTCGTTCGGTCGGGTGGTTCCGGCACCGCGGCTCTTCGCCGGGGCGCGGCCGGGCCGGTGCCGGGCCGGTGCCGGGTCGGTTACGGGTTCGGTGTGGGTTCGGTGCGGGTGCGGACACGGGCGTACCGGGCCCGTCTCGTACTGGGGCGCCTGCCCGCACGGGAGCGTCTCAATCAGCGCCCCGCGGGCTCGCCGACACGGGTTGCGTGCCGCGGGCCCGCGCCGGTGTGCCCGCGCCGGTGTGCCCGGTCGGTGTGCGGCCATTCGGTTGCTCCCGGGGCGGCCGGAGGCCCAACGGCCTCGCCACCGCCGCGCCGTCGCCCGGCGTCGGGCTAGGGTCGGGAAACGGACCGTCCTGCGGCAGCCCGCGTGCGAACGCGGACGGAGAGCCGCCGAGAATGACCCACCCGGTCGCGGGTACCCGTACCGGGCCGTGTCCCCATGCGGAGGAGGCCCGCGACCATGCCGGACGACGATCGGGACGAGACCCCGGCGGAGCGGGCCGATCGCCGCTGGAACGAGACGCTCCAAGAGGTCCGCGTCGCCCAGACCGGGGCCCAGATCCTCTTCGGCTTCCTGCTCAGCGTCGCCTTCACCCCCCGCTTCGCCCAGCTGGGCCCCTTCGACCGGGGTCTGTACGTCGTCACGGTGGCGCTGGGTGCCCTGGCCACCGGGACCATGATCGCCCCGGTGGCCTACCACCAACTCCTGGCCGGACACCACCTCAAGCCGCAGCTGGTCCGGGCGGCGGGCCATCTGGTCTCGATCGGCATCGTGCTCCTCGCGCTGACCGTGACCCTCTCGGTGCTGCTCCTGCTGCGGGTGGCCACCTCGCACTGGATCGCCTGGCCGGTGACGGCCTGCGTCACGGGCTGGTTCGCGATCTGCTGGCTGGTCATGCCGAGCATGCTCCTGCGCAGCAGGACCAGAAACGGGTGAGGGGCCGGGCGGCGCGGGTTTCCCGCGCCGGCGGGCGGGCAGGCGCGTCGCGGGGGTGGTACGACGCTTTTCGAGGAGTGACACGTCATGGAAGACCAAGGCGGCGCCGGAGGCGCTCCCCTGCACGGTCACGGCGACGAGCAACGCCGGCGCGCCCCGCACGTCGAGAGGACCGGACCCGGCAAGGACGAGCATGCCGTCCGGGCGGCGGACACCGACGAGGCGAGCCGTCTCGACAGGCCCGGGCAGGCCCCGAAGAAGGGCCCCGGCCCGGTACGCGAGATCCCCCACGAGGAGAGCGGGAAGTCGGACCGCTGACCCCCGGGAACAGACGCTCGTACTCCCGCAGGCGTTCGAGCCCCGGTGAACGCCGCGCGGGGGTGGTTCCGGGGGTCCGGCGAATCCGCCGAGGGTGTGGATCGTATGATCGCACAGCTCGTGCGGCCTAAATCCGTAGAGTAACCGGTCGGTAGCTCTGGATCATCAGCCCCGTTCTCGGTAGCGTCATCTCCGCGCCGCCACACCCAGGGCACACGGCCCTGCGGGACTCGTGGCGCAGGGGAATTACTCACGTTGACGACTGCCATTCAAGGCATCTTCGCCGTCCGTCCCTATACGCCTCACTGCCAGGTCATCCACGACGAGGGAGACCATGCCGTCATAGGCATCTCGTCCGGGAACTCCTACTTCACCCACGACCGCGTGCTAGAACTGGCCCGGTGGGGACTCGACCACTTCCGGCAGGTCGATCTCATCTGGACCGACATGCACGTCGCCGAGATGTTCGTGGCACTCGGGTACCCCGAAGTCGAAGCGCAGCGCAAGGCGGTGAAGAACCTCCGCGGCGTCCGCGCCAAGGTCACCTCCGCCGTCGCCGCCCTCGACCCCGAGGGGGAGCGGCTGCGCGGCCGCCCCATGTCCGCACTCCTGGAGCTCCCCGCCTACCAGCGCATCCGCTCCGGGCTCGACGTCCTCATGGCCGACGACCCCGAGTTCCGCGAGGTGTGCGACCAACTCGCGGCCCGGTTCCTCGCCGACAAGCTGGACGGTCAACCGCCCACCGAGCTCCAGCGCGAGGTGTGCATCAAGTACGTGTGCGCCGAAGTGCCGCTGTTCCTCGACACCCCGGCCATCCTCGGGGTCTCCTCCTCGCTCAACTGCTACCACCAGGCACTGCCGTTGGCCGAGCTGCTGTACGCACGGGGCTGGGGTCTGCGCGCCTCGCGCAATCAGGGCCACGCCGTCATCACCCCCGCCGAAGAACGCGAAGAACAGGACCGCCGCGCATGACCAGCACCATCGAACCCACCACGGCGGCCATGGCCGACGAGCTCACCCGGTTCCCGTTCGACGCCAACGGCACGCGGCTGCCCGACGAGATCGCCCACCTCCTCGCCCACGAGCCGGTCAAGAAGGTCCGCACCATTGCCGGGGCGCAAGCCTGGCTGGTGTCCTCCTATCCGCTGTGCAGGCAGGTGCTCGACGACCCCCGGTTCTCGCTCAAGGACACCTCCGCCGAGGGCGCTCCCCGCCAGTACGCGCTGACCATCCCCCCGGAGGTGGTCAACAACATGGGGAACATCACGGGCGCCGGGCTGCGCAAGGCCGTGATGAAGGCCCTCAACCCGAAGGCCCCCGGGCTGGAGGCGTGGCTGACCGGCCACGCGCACGCCCTCGTCGACCGGCTCGTCACCACCGGGATACCGGGCGACCTGCGCCACGACTTCACCGTCCCGTACTCCACCGGGCTGCACTGCCACATCCTCGGCATCCCCCAGAGCGACGGCCCCGACCTCTACCGCTCGCTGCACGTCGCGTTCATGAACAGCCCGCGCACCATCCCCGCGGCGGGCATCAACTGGGACCGCGACATGAGCCACATGATCGACCGGCTCAACGACCCGGAGACCACCGGTCTCATGGCCGAACTCGCCGCCCTGCGCGACGACCCCGACTACGCGCACCTGACCGACGAGATGCTCGCCACCGTAGGCGTCACGATGTTCGGCGCGGGCGTCATCAGCGTCATGGGGTTCCTGACCATGGCCCTCGTCTCGCTGATCCAGCACCCCGATCTCAAGGCGCGGTTGATCGCCGAACCGGCGCTCATCCCCGCCGCCGTCGACGAGTTGCTGCGCATCAACCTGTCGATCGCCGACGGACTGCCCCGTATCGCCACCGAGACCATGCGGCTCGGCGACGTCACCGTGCAGAAGGGGGAGCTGGTCCTCGTCCTGGTCGAGGCCGCGAACCACGACCCCGCCGAGTTCGAGGACCCGCACACCGTACGTCTCGACCGGCCGAACCCGAACGCGCACCTGTCGTTCGGGGGTGGCGGCCACTACTGCCCGGCCACCGCCCTCGGCAAGCGGCACGCGCAGATCGCCATCGAGGTGCTCCTCCAGCGGCTGCCCGGCCTGGACCTGGCCGTGCCGATCGAGCAACTCGTCTGGCGCACGGGGTTCATGAAGCGGATCCCGGAGCGGATGCCCGTGCTCTGGTGAGCCCGCCGGGGGAGTGAGTGCGAGGCGCTGAGGGCCGGGTCCGACCAACCCGGCCCTCAGCGGCGTCCGCGTACGTCCGTCACCTCTCCGCCACGGCCTCCAACGGGCTCAGGGCGGCCGCGCGGCGGGCGGGCACGGCGGCCGCGAGCACGCCGATCGTCAGGGACACCAGGCACACGAGGAGCAGCGTCCCCCAGGGCAGCGCCAGGGAGTACTCCTTCATGGCGCCGTTGGCCAGCGACCCGACCGCCCAGGCCCCGAACAGCCCGCCCGCCAGGCCCAGCAGCGTGCCGAAGGCGGCGACGGTCACCGACTCCAGGCGGATCATCCGCCGGATCCCGGCGCGGTCCATCCCGATGGCGCGCAGGACGCCGATCTCCCGGGTGCGGTCCGCGACCGACATGGCCAGGGTGTTGACGATGCCGAGCAGCGAGATCACGGTGCCGATGGCGAGCAGCCCGTACATCAGGGTCAGCAGGTCGGCCAGCGAGCCGGCGGCCTCGTCGACGAGCGCCTGGCGGTCCTTCACCTGCACCAGCGGGCTGTTGCCCGCGGCGGCGCGCAGCCGGTCCTCGGTGGTCTTCGAGACCGCGGCGCCGTCGGCGCGGACGAGGATCCGCTGGACGGAGCCGGGCAGGAAGCCGTCCCGCTGTACGTCGGCGCGCGATCCCAGCACGTCCCCGGCAGTGGGGTTGTCCTCGTAGACGCCGACGACGGTGTACTGCGTGACCTCCTGGTTGCGGCCGATGCGGGCCTTGACCCGGCTGCCCGCGCTCACGCCCTGCTCGCGGGCGACGGCGGCGGAGACGGCGATGCGGCCCGGCCCCAGGTCCTTCAGGGAGCCGCCGACGAAGTCGAGCTTCATGACGTCGCCCACGGTGGCGGGGTCGACGCCGGCGATCTTGCGGACGCCGCCGCCGGTGAAGACGGTGGAGTCCGCGATGCCCGCCGCCGTCCTCACCCCGGGGGTGGCGGCCACCCGCTGCTCGGTGCCCGGGTCGAGGGCGGTCATGCTGCTGCGGCTGCCGATCACGTAGTCGGCGCCGAGGCCGGCGGCGGCCTGCCGGTCCAGGGCCTGCCCGGTGGAGTTGCCGATGACGGCGAGCCCGGCGACCAGCGCCGTACTGACGATCAGGGCGGAGGCGGTGGCCGCGGTGCGCCGCGGATCGCGCAGCGCGTTCTCACGGGCCAGGCGCCCGGTGATGCCGAAGCGGCCGGTCAGCCGTCCGGTCAGCCGGATCACGGGGACGGCGAGCAGCGGCGCCAGCACGATCAGGGCGACGACGAGCAGCGCGCAGCCGCACATCGCGTTCTGCAGGTTCTCCTCCGAGGCGTCCTTCGCCCCCGTGAGCGAGACCAGCAGCCCGGCCCCGGCGACGAGCAGGAGCAGCCCCACCGCGCCGCGGACCCGGGAGGCGGTCGCGGTGGGCGGCTGCTCGCAGGAGCGCAGCGCCTCGATGGGCGCGACCTTCGCCGCCTTGCGGGACGGGAGCCACGCGGCGAGCACCGTGACGCCCACGCCCACGCCGAGCGCCGCCACGACGGGGAGCGGGCCGATCACCAGGGGGCCTTGGGGCAGGGAGTCCTGCGAGGTGCTCAGGAGGTCGGGCAGTACGGAGGCGATGCCGAGGCCGAGCACGAAGCCGGCCGCCGACGAGACCAGACCGAGCAGGACGGCCTCCCAGAGGAGGGAGCGGACCACCTGGCGGCGCGTGGAGCCGATCGCCCGCAGCAGCGCGATCTCCCGGGTGCGCCGGGCGACGAGCATGGTGAAGGTGTTGACGATGAGGAAGGAGCCGATGAACAGCGAGACCCCGGCGAAGATCATCGGCATCTTCTGGTGGCCGCGGGTCAGGGTGTTGGTGTAGGTGGCCTGCTGGGCCGCCTGGGCGGTGCCGGTGACGGCCTCGGCCCGGTCGGCCGGGAGCAGGGCGGTGATCCGCTCGGCGAGCTCGAACCCGTCGGTGCCGGGCTCGGCGGACACGTCGATCGAGGTGTACCGGCCCGGGGACGCGAACAGCTCCTGGGCGGTCGCCTTGTCGAACACGGCGAGGGTGCCCCCGGCCGTCACCCGCGAGTCCCCGGTCCTGACGATGCCCACGAGCCGCTTCTTCAGGACCGGGCCGTCGGTGGCCAGCGTGAGCGTGTCGCCGATCGAGAACCCGCCGGCCGCCGCGGTGCCGCTGTCCACGGCGAGTTCCCCGCTGCCGCGCGGGGCGCGGCCCTCGACCAGCGGATGGCGGCCGTCCTTGCCGTCCTTGCCGGGTACGTAGGCGGCGGCCAGGTTCGACCGCGCCTTGCCGGCCCGCAGCGGGCGGCCGTCCGTGCCGTTCAGGGTGGCCGAGCCGTCGGCCGCCGGCCGCGCGGCGGCGACGCCGGGTACCTCGGCCAGCTTCCGTACGAGCGCGTCGTCGAGCGCTCCGGCCTCCTCCCCGGCGGTCCCGGGCGGGGCGGACTTCGGGGTCACGGAGACGGCGGTGTCCGCGAAGTCCTTCGACGCGGCGGCGCGGTAGGCCGCGGCGGAGGACTCCGCGAAGACGAGGGTGCCGCAGACGAACGCGACGCCCAGGCAGACCGCGAGGACGGTCATGACCAGACGGGCCTTGTTCGCGAGGACGTTGCGCAGGGCTGTTCTCAGCATGGGCAGCTTTCGGGGACGTGGGCGTACGGGGAGCCGGAGGGGGAGCCGAGGAGGGAGGGGGCGGGGGCGGGCCGCGGGTCAGCTGGTGCGGGAGCGGGCGTCGAACGCCTTCATCCGGTCCAGGACCCGGTCCGGGGTGGGGCGGGACATCTCGTCGACCAGCCGGCCGTCGGAGAGGAAGACCACGCGGTCGGCGTATCCGGCGGCGACGGGGTCGTGGGTCACCATGACCACGGTCTGGCCGAGCTCGCGCACCGAGTCGCGCAGGAAGCCGAGGACCTCGGCCCCGGCGCGGGAGTCGAGGTTGCCGGTGGGCTCGTCGCCGAAGATGATCGCGGGCCGGGAGGCCAGGGCGCGGGCCACCGCCACGCGCTGCTGCTGCCCGCCGGACAGCTGTCCGGGCCGGTGGCCGAGCCGCTGGGAGAGACCGACCATGGAGACCACGCGGTCCAGCCACTGCTGGTCGGGGCGGCGGCCGGCGATGCTGAGCGGCAGCGTGATGTTCTCCAGCGCGGTCAGCGTCGGCAGCAGGTTGAAGGCCTGGAAGATGAAGCCGATCCGGTCGCGGCGCAGCTCGGTGAGCTGCCGGTCGTTCAGGGTGCTCAGCTCGGTGGTGCCGATGCGCACGGAGCCGGAGCTGACCGAGTCGAGCCCGGCGGCGCAGTGCATCAGGGTGGACTTGCCGCAGCCGGAGGGGCCCATGATCGCGGTGAACTCGCCCTCCCGGAAGGCGATGCTGACACGGTCCAGGGCGACGACGCGGGTGTCGCCGCTGCCGTAGACCTTCGACAGGTCGCTGGTCGCCGCGGCGAACCCGGTCGTGGGGTGCGGCGCGAGGGCGTCAAAGGGTGCGGCGGTCACGGGGACTCCTCTTCGGTGCGGGTGGATGCACTTCGAAGGGTGTCCGGGACGTGTATCGGGACCCGGGCCGCCGCGTATCGGCGTCCGCGTCGCTTCGTATCAGTCGTGTAGGTATCGGTCGTGCGGGGGCGCCCGTCAGGACGGCGGCAGGCGCAGGGTGGCGACGGCGCCGCCGTCCGGGGCGTTGTCCAGGCGCAGCTCGGCGCCGAGGACCCGGGCCTGGCCCAGGGCGATGGTCAGACCCAGGCCGTGGCCCGAGCCGCGCTCCGCCGCGCCCGTGTGGAAGCGGTGCGGACCGTCGCGCAGCAGGTCGGGAGGGAAGCCGGGGCCGTGGTCGCGTACGACGACGGTACGGCCCTCGACGGTGACCTCGACCGGGGTCGCGCCGTGCCGGTGGGCGTTGACGACGAGGTTGCCGACGATCCGTTCGAGGCGGCGCGGATCGGTTTCGACGGTCTCCTCGGACTCGGCAGCCGCCGTACCCGGAGGGTCGGCCACGGTGACCGAAGCGTCCAACCCGGTACGCGACACCGCCTCGCGGACGACCGCGCCGAGCGGCACGCGGGCGCGGACCGGGTGCTCGGCGCCCGCGTCCAGCCGGGAGATCTCCAGCAGGTCCTCGACGAGACCGCGCAGATCGCGTACCCGGCCCCTGACCAGGTCCTCCGTCTCGCCGGCCGGCAGCAGATCGGTCGCGGCGAGCAGGCCGCCGACCGGGGTGCGCAGCTCGTGGGCCACGTCCGCCGTGAACTGGCGCTCGGTCCGCAGCCGCCGGCCCAGGCTGTCGGCCATGAGGTCGACGGTGGCGGCGATGTCGGCCACCTCGTCGCCGCCCTTGGTGGGCCCGGTACGGGCGTCCAGGTCGCCGGCGGAGATCCGGCCCGCGGTCTCGGAGACCCGGCGCAGCCGGCGACCCAGCAGCCCGGCCCCGTAGGCCGCCAGCGGCACGGCGGCCCCGAGCGAGACCAGGGAGGCAACCGCCACGCTCATGTCGAGCCGGCGCAGCTCGTGGAGCTCCGCGTTCATGCTGACCTGGACGGCCAGCAGCGGGCTGTCCGGTCCGCCGACCCGCTGGGCGGCCCAGACGCTCGGCCCGACGTTGTTGTCGACGTGCCCGTCGTAGGCGGTGTGCCGGTCGCCGTCGGCCGGACGGCGCAGTACGGGGGGCAGCTCGGCGGGATCGAGCCCGGCGCCGTCCACCAGCGTCCCGGTGCGCCGGTACGTCTCCATGGCCGCGTGCACGCCGTTGAACGCCCGCATCTCGGCCCGGCTGCGGATGTCGCTCGCGGTCCACAGGTGGACGAGGACGCCGACGGCCGCCGCGACGAGGCAGGCGGTGGCCGCGGCCAGTGCGGCGATCTTCCAGCGCAGGGAGACGCGGTCCGGCCGGGGGAGGCGGCGATACGGGCGCACCGGGCTCAGCGCCTGAGCTTGTAGCCGAAGCCGCGGACCGTTTCGATCCGGTCCCGGCCGAGCTTGCGGCGCAGCCGCTGCACGCACAGGTCCACGACCCGGCTGTCGCCGTCCCAGCCGTACTCCCAGACGTTGCGCAGCAGGGTGTGCCGCTCCAGTACGACCCCCGGGTGGGCGGCGAACTCCAGCAGCAGCTTCAGCTCGGTCGGGGTCAGCGCCACCGGGCTGCCGGATACGCAGACCTCCAGGCCGCCGGTGTCGAGGGTCAGGTCCCCGAAGACCAGCAGGTCCCCCTCGGAGGGGGCCGGACCCTCGCCCGGGGCGCGCCCGGCGCCCGCGGCAGAGGGCGCGTACGTGGCCCGGCGCAGCAGCGAGCGGATGCGGGCCACGAGGACGTAGGTGTCCACGGGCTTGACGACGTAGTCGTCCGCCCCGGCCTCCAGACCGGCCACGATGTCGAGCCCGTCGCCGCGGGCGGACATCATCAGGATCGGCACGAGGCTGGTCTCCCGGACCCTGCGGCACAGGCCGATGCCGTCCAGGCCGGGCAGCATCACGTCAAGGATCAGCAGGTCGAACGTGCCGTCGAAGCCGTTGTTGCCGTTGCCGTTGCCGTTGCCGTCGCCGCCGCGGTCACGGAAGAGCTCCAGCCCCGCGAGCCCGTCGGCCGCGGCCTCCACGCGGTAGCCGTAGCGTTCGAGGGCGACCGAGAAGGAGCGGCGCATCAGCTCGTCGTCCTCCACCAGCAAGACGCGCACGGGGCGCGCGGCGGCCGGGGAGGGGGCGGACGAGGACACGGCGAGGGCTCCTGTGGGGGCGGACGGGCGGGGCGGCGGGCGACCCGAAAAGGAACGATACGGCAGGTGGCGGGTGCGGCGACGGCCTCGCCGACCCGGCCTCCCGCTTCGATGGACAACCAAGCGCCCGCTGATACGCGACGGATACAAACCCCGCCCCGGAGGCGCTCTGGTTGCCGCTCCGGGGCCGTGGGGTTTGACTGAAACGCATGGACGAATCGCGCCGGGCCTGGATCACGATCTTCGGCATCCTCTTCGTCATCCTCGCCGACCTCGCGGCGATCATCCTGATGAACACCGTCGGAAAGTGACCGGCGGACGCATCAGGAACGGAGAAGCGCGGGACGGCGCCCCGAACTACCGTGTTGGTCATGGACATCACCATTCACACGAGCTCCCTGCCGCACGACGACCCGGAGGCCGCGCTGGCCTTCTACCGCGACACCCTCGGGTTCGAGGTCCGCAGCGACGTCGGGCACGGCAAGATGCGCTGGATCACCGTCGGCCCCGTCGGCCAGCCCGACACGTCCATCCTGCTGGCGCCGCCGGCCGCCGACCCCGGCATCACCGACGACGAGCGCCGCACCATCGTCGAGATGATGGCCAAGGGCACGTACGGCTGGATCCTGCTGGCCACCCGGGACCTCGACGCCACCTTCGAGAAGGTCCAGGCCGGCGACGCCGAGGTCGTCCAGGAGCCGACCGAGCAGCCGTACGGCGTCCGCGACTGCGCCTTCCGCGACCCCGCGGGCAACCTCATCCGCATCCAGGAACTGCGCTGAGCCGCGGCACCGGGCAGAGGGGGGTTCCCGCATGTGCAATCCCGCGTGGGGGCGCGCGCTCACCGAGGCGCAGCGCCTGAAGGATTTCGCCCGACTGCGCCGCGTACGCGACCGGATCGACCGGGAGTACGCGCAGCCGCTGGACGTCGAGGCGCTCGCCCGGGGCGCCGGCATGGCGGCCGGGCACCTCAGCCGGGAGTTCCGGCTGGCGTACGGGGAGTCGCCGTACGGTTATCTGATGACGCGTCGCATCGAGCGCGCCACCGTGCTGCTGCGCCGGGGCGGTCTCGGCGTCACCGAGGTCTGCTCCGCGGTCGGCTGCTCTTCGCCCGGCACCTTCGGCGCCCGCTTCACCGAGCTGGTCGGCGTACCGCCGAGCGCCTACGGACCGGTCAGGAATCGAGAAGCACCGGCCGCCCCGCCGCACCTAGCGTGAGGGACATGAACTCCATCGCATCCGTCACCCTCGAGGTGGCCGACCCCACGGCCGCCGACCGCTTCTACACCGCCTTCGGTCTGGGCGCCCAGGTCCGCCTGCGCGCCTCGCAGGCGCCGACGACGGGCTTCCGCGGGTTCGCGCTCGCGCTCACCGTGTCCCAGCCGTCCGTCGTCAACGGCTTCATCGGCGCCGCCCTCGACGCGGGCGCCACGTCGCTGAAGCCCGCCTCCAAGTCCTTCTGGGGCTACGGCGGCGTCGTACGGGCGCCGGACGGGACGATCTGGAAGGTCGCCACGTCGGAGAAGAAGGACAGCGGCCCGGCCCCGCAGCGGTTCGAAGAGATGGTGCTCCTGCTGGGATGCGGGGACGTGACCGCGAGCAAGCGGTTCTACGTCGGCCGCGGACTCACCGTCGAGAAGGGCTTCGGCAGCAAGTACGTCCAGTTCCACGCCCCGGCGGGCGCCGTCAAGCCGGCGCTGTACGGGCGCCGCGCCCTCGCCAAGGAACTCGGCGTCCCCGCCGACGGCACGGGATCGCACCGGCTCGTCCTCGGCGGCGACGCCGGCGCCTTCGCCGACCCGGACGGGTTCACGTGGGAGGAGGCGTCGCTGACGCCCGCGCCCTGACCCGCCACCGACCGACGCCCGACGACGAGGCGCGGATCGGCGCCCTCGTCAAGCGCGCGGTCAGCTGAGGCGGCCGACCGGGGCCGTCAGCGGGCCGTGCCGAAGTCCTGCGTCCAGTAGGAGTTCGGCTGCGCGAGGCCGACACCGATCTCCTTGAAGGCACAGTTGAGGATGTTCTCGCGGTGCCCGGGGCTGTTCATCCAGCCGGTCATGACCTGCTCGGGCGTGCTGTAGCCGTAGGCGACGTTCTCGCCGTACGTCATCCAGCTGAAGCCGCTGCGGGTGATGCGCTCGCCCGGGTCCGAGCCGTCGGAGCCGGTGTGCGACATGTTGGAGTGCGCGGCCATGTCCTGGCTGTGGTTCAGCGCGGCGGCCGTCAGCTTCGGATTGACCGTGAGAGCCGAGCAGCCGACCTTGGCGCGCTCCTTGTTCACGAGGGCCACCACCTCGGCCGCCGGGCCGGAGGCCGTACCGGTCGGGGCGCTCGGCTGCTGCGCGGTGGGCGGAGCCGTCGGCTTCGCGGGGGCCGGGCGCGCGGGCTTCGCCGCGGGGGGCTGCTGCGTCGGCTCGGTGGCCGGCCGCGTCGGCTCCGGGGCCTGAGTGGTCGGCGCGGCCGGCGTGGCCGTCGCCGTCTCGACCGGGAGCGGGGCGTCCGTCGGCTCCGCCAGCGTCTGGATCGACTCGCTGGGGGAGGGCGCGGTGTGGGAGGGGCGCATGCCGTGCCTGCCGCCGGCTTTCGCCCCGCCTGCCCCATTGGTGTGCAGGCACGCCATGGCGGCCGTGGGTATGCCCACGAGGCCCAGGGTGACGGCGGCGATGGTTATTTTCTTGTAGTGCGTCTTCTTGCGGTGCTTGTGCATGCGTGACCTCACGTGGTTTCTGCGATGCGTCCTGCGCCTGAGCTGCTGGAGCGCGGGGGCCGGGCCGCCATTCTTAGAAGCCCCGTAACGGGCTGGCAAGTCTCGCCGCCGGGCCGCGGGGCAGCGCCGGGCGCCGGGCTTGAAAAGGGCGGACAGTCGTGCTGACCGGGTGGTCGGCCGGCTGCGTGAGATCGGGATCCACCATCAGACATGGCTGTGACGTGGCGAGTTGTCGCAGACGCCGCCCTTGCTTGAGATGACCATGTCGGGCGAAGAGGGGAATGTCGATTCGAGTGGGACAAATATCGACATGTCGGTGAAGGGTGAACGGACGTAATGCTTCCGTGATCAGTTGCCCCGTGGTGATGCATGTCACTGTTTCGCGTGGAACCAAGCGGGGCCTCGGGGGCGGGTGGTGTGCGCCCGCCCCCGGCCGCTGATCAGAACCAGTTGATGGTGAGGGGGAAGGTGGTGGTGGCGGTGGCTGTGGTGGAGTCGGTGGCGGTTGCGGTGATCTGGAGGGTTCCGGTGGTCCAGGG
>NZ_LGDB01000254.1:0-21663 GCF_001279655.1 Streptomyces sp. WM6372
GGGTGGGGGTGGGGCCGCGGGCCGGGGACACTCGAGACGCCGGAGACGCCGGAGACGCCCGGGATACCGGGCTCACCGGGGCCGTACGCCCGGGACGCCCGGGATACCGGGCACGCCGGGGGCCGTGCAGCCGGGACGCCCGGGATACCGGGCACGCCGTGGGCCGTGGGCCGTGGGCCGGGGATACCGGGCAGGCCGGCCGCGGACTCTTCCGGTGATCGGCCGCGGACTCTTCCGGCGAGCGGCCGCGGGAGCCGTCGCCGCGCGGCACGGAGTATTGCGGATTCGTGACCGCCGCCACAAGCGCAAGAGGGATTCCAGACACAATCTCCCTGCTCAGTGGCTTGAGGAGGTAGTTACACGTCCTCGCAGCATCGCCCGTCCATCGATCACGATCCGCACACCGCCTGGCCTCAACCTCTAGCGGGGCCCCGGATTGGGTGCTACACAGTGTCCAAGCGCCGAAGGTGACACGTGTAACAACATCACGTGAATCGTCATCGCCTGTCGGGCCACCTCCGGGCGCCGCCACACCCGTCGAAGCCGCAGGTTGCGCCCCTCTCCCCCGCGCCGCACCTCCGCACCCCTTCTCGCTCCGTCCCCCGAGGAGTCGTCATGGCCCAGAACGAACTCATCGACCCGCCCGCCCAGGCGGATCCGGAACCTCCCCGCCAGCGCGCGCTCCTGCCCCTGCTGCTGGTCGCGAACTCCGCCCTCCTGGCGGTCTACATGGGCGTCGGATCGGTGCTGCTGCCCACCCAGATCGCGGATATCGACCCCGACAACAAGGTCGCCGTACTCGGTGTGATCGGCGGGATCAGCGCGGTCTTCGCGACCGCGTTCAACCCGATCGCCGGCGCCCTCTCCGACCGCAGCGGCCGTCGCAACCCCTGGATCCTCGGCGGCGCCTTCGCCGCGCTCGCCGCCCTGGCCTTCCTCGGCTACGCGACCACCGCGCTGCTCGTCGGCATCGGCTGGTGCCTCGTACAGGCGACCATGAACGTCTACCAGGCGGCGGTCACCGCGATCGTCCCCGACCGGGTGCCCGTCGCCCGGCGCGGCACCGCGTCCGCGCTGGTCGGGCTGGGCCTGCCGATCGGCGGCACGGCCGGCGTGCTGATCGCCTCCGCGACCGCGGAGCACCTGCGCACCGGGTACCTGGTCTTCGGTGCGGTCGTCGCCGCCTCCGCGCTGCTGCTCACCACCCTGTGCCGGGACGTACCGCGCACCGGGCCCGCCCCGGCCGCCGTCTCGAAGAAGGCCCAACTGGCCGCGTTCCTCTCCGCGTTGGCCAACCACGACTTCCGGTGGGCGTTCATCGGCCGGGCCCTGATGGTCCTCGGGTACTTCTCCGTCGTCGGCTACCAGCTGTACATCCTGGACGACCACATCAGCCTGCCCGCCGGGCTGACCCCGGCCGCCGCGATGGCGGTGCTGACCCCCGTGTCGATGATCGCGATGGCCGTCTCGACCGTGGTGGGCGGGATGCTGTCCGACCGGTGGGACCGCCGCAAGGTGTTCGTGGGCGTCTCGGCCGCCCTCGCCGGGCTCGTCATGGTGATCCCCGTGATCAGCCCCACCTGGACCGGCATGCTCGTCTTCAGCGCGCTCAACGGGCTCGCGTTCGGCTGCTTCATGGCCGTCGACACCGCGCTCGTCACGCTGGTCCTCCCCCGGGCCGAGGACGCCGCCCGCGACATGGGCGTCCTGAACATCGCGAACGCCGGGCCGCAGATCATCGCCCCGTTCGTCGCCTCGGCCGTCGTGACGGCCCTCGGCGGCTACACCCCGCTCTTCCTCGTCGGCGGAGCCCTCTCGCTGATCGGCGCACTCGCCATCCTCCCGATCCGCAGCGTGCGCTGATCACCGCCGGGCCGCCGCTTCCCGCACGCACCGGCGGCCCGGCCCCCGAACTCCGGCGGGCGCATGCCGAGGGTCGTGCGCCCGCCGGTCCCCACCCCACACCCTCACCGCACCTCAGCGCACTTTCGCCTCCTTCCCTCCCTTTTCAAGGAGTCCCCTGTGAGACGCAAGCGAGTCCTGCCGCCGGCCGTGCTCATCCTGTGCACGGCCGCCCTCGCGGGTACGGCCCCCGCGGTCGCCTCCCCGCTGACCGCGCCCGAGCCCGCGCGACCTGCGGCAACTCCCGCGGCCCCGCTGCGCATCCTGCTCACGAACGACGACGGGTACAACGCGCCCGGCATCCGCAAGGCGTTCGAGCGGCTGACCGCCGCCGGGTACGACGTCACCATCGTCGCCCCGCTCACCAACCAGAGCGGCACGGGCACGAAGATGATGAGCGCCCCCACCATCGCGGTGAAGCACCCCGAGCCGAAGGTGTGGGCCGTCGACGGCACCCCCGGTGACGCCGTGCTCTTCGGCCTCTCCGAGGTCTTCGAGGGCCACGCCCCCGACCTGGTGGTCTCCGGCACCAACTTCGGCCCGAACGTCGCCGGTCTGGCCACCCACTCCGGTACGGTCGGCGGCGCCGTCGCCGCCCTCGAGAGCGGCGTCCCGGCCATCGCGCTGAGCACCGGCGGCCTGGCGGTGCCCGACCCGACCGCCACGATCAACGCGATGGGCCCCACCATGGACTTCGCGGTCAAGCTGATCGACCGCCTGCGCACCCGGGCGAAGTCCGGACCGCTGCTGCCCAAGGGCGTCGGCCTGAACGTCAACCACCCGGTCGTCGGCGCGGACGGCACGGGCACCGCCGTCGGTGTGGCCGCGACCTTCCAGGACCCGCAGGCCCCGCTCCAGCCGGACTTCACCGACTCCGGGGACGGCACCTGGAAGGTGAACGTACAGTTCCGCCCGCAGCCGGCCGCCAAGGGCGGTGATGTGGAGGCGGTGAGCGCCGGCAAGATCGCCATCAGCCCGATGAACGCCGACTGGAACACCGGACCGGCCGAGTTCGCCACCACCGCGGCCCTGCTCGCGGGGATCCGCCCGTGAGTCGGCCGCTTGCGGACACGGCACGGTCGCTGCTCGCCGCCGCCTGCGCGGTGGCGGCCCTGCTCACCTCGGCGCTCCCCGCCGCGGCGGCGCCGAGGGCTTCGACCGGCGGATCTCCGCGCCCGCAGGCCACCGTCGCGCAGGGAGTGCTGCGCGGGCAAGACCATGACGGCGCCCAGGAGTTCCTCGGTGTCCCCTATGCCGCTCCCCCGGTGGGGGATGCCCGGCTGCGCCCGCCGCAGGCGCCGCGCCGCTGGACCGGGGTCCGCGAGGCGGTCCAACAGGCCCCGGCCTGCCTGCAGTTCTCGCCGTTCGGACTGCGCGATCCGCAGGCCGTCAGCGAGGACTGCCTGTACCTCGACGTGTACCGGCCCCGTACGGCCCGGGCCGGAGCCCGGCTGCCGGTGATCGTATGGGTGCACGGGGGTGCGTACAGCCAGGGCACGGGTACGCAGTTCGGCGGCCGCACCATGGCCGATCTCACCGGCAGTGTCGTCGTCAGCATCAACTACCGTCTGGGGCAGCTGGGTTACCTCGGGCTGCCCGAAATAGTCGGCCAGAACGCCCAGCACTCGGGCTCCTTCGGTCTGATGGACCAGATGGCGGCCCTGCGCTGGACCCGGGAGAACATCGCCGCGTTCGGCGGCAACCCCGGGAACGTCACGGTCTCCGGGCAGTCGGCGGGCAGCGGTTCCGTCTGCGCGCTGCTCGCGGCGCCGTCGGCGGCCGGGCTGTTCCACCGGGCCGTGCTGCAGAGCGGGCCGTGCACGCTGCTCGGTACGCCGGACGGCGCGCGCGCCGAGTCGCAGGCGCGGGCCTTCGCCGCGGCGGCCGGCTGTACGGATCCGGCCGCACCGGCCGCGTGCCTGCGCGGGGCTTCCGGGGCGGCGCTGGTCGAGGCGGCCCGTACGGTGCCCACCTCGGGTCCGGCCTCCGGTGACGGGCTGCTGCCGGTCGATCCGGCGACGGCCATCGGGAGCGGGAACTGGAACAAGGTGCCGGTGATGATCGGGAGCACCCGCTCCGAGGCGCGCCTGTTCGTGGCGCTGACGCAGCCGTACCTGACGCAGGAGCAGTACACGGCGCAGGTCCTGGCGGGGTACGGGGCCGCGGGGCCGGAGGTGCTCGCCCGGTACCCGGTGTCGGCGTACGGGTCGCCGTACCTGGCGCTGTCGGCGGTCACGACGGACTCGACGTTCGCGTGTCAGACGGCGTGGACGGCGCAGCTGTTCGCGGCCCAGGTACCCACGTACGTCTACGAGTTCGACGACCCGGACTCGCCGACGCTGTACGGGGCGCAGGTGCCGGGCCTGGACATGTCGAACGCGCACAGCGCGGAGCTGGCGTACCTGCACGACTTCACGATGGGCGAACGCCCGCTGACGGCGGATCAGGTGGGGCTCGCGACACGGATGAAGCGCTACTGGGGTGCGTTCGCGCGCTACGGAACCCCCGTGGTTCCGGGGCAGACGGCATGGCCGCCGGCCGGATCCGGGGCCACGGTCCTCACCCTCAATCCGGCGGCGACGCGGACGAGTACCTCGTTCGGGTCGGACCACCAGTGCGCGTTCTGGAAGACCCAGCCGCCCCGGCCGGTCTGACCGGCCGGGCGCGGCCGCGGCCCGGGATCCCGATGATCCCGGGCCGCGGCCGCGTCGTCTGCGCGGCGCGTGCTCAGGCGCGCCGCCGCGTACGGGCGGGCGAGCGGGCGGCGTCAGGCGCTCGCGGTACGGGTCCTGCGGCGGCGCAGCGTGAACGCGGCCGCCGCGAGGGCGACGAGGACGGCGGCGACGGTCAGCAGCCAGGCCGGTATCCCGCCGACGGTGAGCAGTTCTCCGTGGTAGATCACCTTGCGGTAGGGGGTGTCGGCGGCCGTGGCGCGCAGTTCGTGGTCTGCGCTGATGCGGCCCGGCTCCGGGAACTCCTGGTCGATCGCCGTGAGGAAGGCCGGCTTGCCGCCGGTCAGTGCGGCGAGGCCGCCCTCCGGGGTGACCTCGCCGGCGAAGGTGACCTTCGGCTCGGCGCCGCCGATCGCGGAGGCGGGCTCCATCCGGTGGTCGGCCAGGACGTACAGGCCGAGCGACTGCGGGGTCTTGGCCAGCCGGGAGAGCCGCATCGGGTAGACCAGCCGGTCGCTGTCGAAGCGGATCTTCAGCGGGTCGAGGGTGCCGGTGAGGGTCTTGCCCTGCTGGCGGGGGGCGAGGCGTACGGCGACGTACTCCCACTTCTGGTCGACGTACGGCTTCAGCTCGGCGGCGAGCCCGTCGGGCAGCTTGAAGCCGTTGGTCTCCAGCCAGTTGCGCAGCGCGTCGGGGTCGGTCGCGGTGAGGCGCGCGACGTCGAAGTCGCCGAGCTGCTCGCGGCCGACGACGCCGACCGAGGGGGCCGCGCCGGGCAGTGCGGCTCCCACGGAGTCGCCGGTGGTGGAGGAGAACGGCCAGTCCTGGTCGCGCGGCCAGAAGTAGCTGCGGGTCTTGAACTCGGGCCGGGTCAGCCAGGTCAGCTGGCGGAACATCTCCCCGTCGCCCAGCTCCACCGTCGCCCGCCCCGGCACCGGCATGATCCAGGCCGCCCGCGGGGCGTCCCCGCGGACGACGAACCGCATCACGATCTGTTCCGTACGGCCGTCGAAGCGCACGACGGAGGTCTCGCGTTCGACGCCGATCCGGGCGTAGCCCTCGGGGATCATCGCCCCGCAACCACATGCGTACGCCGGGCTGATCAGGGATCCCAGCTGGGTCGCGAGCAGGGCCAGCAGCAGGGCCGCAATTCTTCGTTTCATCCACACGGGGTCTCAGACGAAGGCCTCCTTGATCCGGTTCCGGCCAACGGACCCCGGCCGGAACCGGGCGGGGGTCCGAGCGTTTGTCCGGACCCCCGCTCCGGACCCCGCTCCGGCCCCCGCTCCCGGCCCCGCTCCCGGCCCCGCGCCGGGCCCTGGTCACAGGCCCGTTCCGACTGGCGGAACCCCCTGGTCAGGCCGGTTCCCGATGCCCATACTGCTCGCATGAGAGGGACGGACAGCACGCCGCGCACCAGCCCCCTGGTGCCCGACGCGGTGGGGGCCGAGATCGGCCGGCACGACTGGGAGGCGGTCACCTGCGGCTGCGGCCGCGGCGCGGGGCATCTCGTGGACACCCTGTGGGCGGCGGCCGAGGGACATCCGGCCGCCTACCGCGCCCTGGAGGGCCACGCGTTCCTGTCCGGCCGCCTGCACCCGCCCGCTCCCGCGGTGTGCGGGGTGGTGATGGCCGTCTGGTCGGCGGGCCCGCCTCGGCTGGCCACCCGCGAGGCGCTGCTGTGGACCCTGCTGTCCCTGCTCGGCACCGAGGACGACGGGTCCTCGCACGAGGCCGGGCTGTACGGGCAGTGCGCGGCATTCGTCCGCGCCGGCCTGCCCTCGCTGCGCCGGGCGGCGGCCGCCGTTCCGGGCTCCCCGACGGCCGCCTACGTGGACGGCGTCGTGGAGCTGCTCGGCCTGGGCTCCTGAGGCGGAACGCCCCCGGCGGCGCCGAGGCAGCTCCGCAGCGACCGCGGAGTGACGTCCTCCAGGGACCGCGCGAAGGTGCGTACGGGCGAGGCCGGCACCTCCAGCAGCGAAGGCACCACCAGGACCCGGCAGCCGGCGGCCTCCGCGGAGGCCGCGCCGTCCGGCGAGTCCTCCACCGCCACGCAGTCCCGTACGTCGGCGCCGAGCCGCTCGGCGGCGCTGCGGTACGGGTCGGGGTGCGGCTTGGTCCGGTCCGTGTCGTCGGCGGACAGCGTGAACGCGAACGGGACGTGGGCCAGTGATCCGCCGACGACCGAGTCGACGACCAGCCGCGGCGAGGCGCTGACGAGGGCGAAGGGCACGCCCTCCGCTTCGAGCGCGGTCAGCAGCCGCTGGGCGCCGGGCCGCATCGGCGCCCCGGCCTCCACCCGGCCGAAGAAGTCCGCGGTCAGCGCCCGCGCCACCTCGGACGGGTCTCCCCCTCCCGAGACCCGTACGAGGTGGGCGGCGGTGTCATCGACGGCGCGCCCGACGACCTCGGGGGCGTCCGCGCCGGTGAGTTGGTGGCCGAGGCCCCGCGCGACCTGCTCGGTGGTGCGCCACCACAGCACTTCGGTGTCGACCAGGGTGCCGTCCATGTCGAAGAGGACGGCGGCGAGGCCGGTCACGCGGTCCGGGCCACGACGAGGACCGGGCGCTCGGCCAGGCCGACGGCGGCCCGCGCGCCCGGCGCCAGCTCTCCCGCGTCCCGCGAGGGCAGGTCCGCCTTGACGGAGGTGCCGCCGGGCAGGTCGAGGTGGAGCCGGGTCACCGCGCCGAAGAAGGAGGCGGAGACCACGGTGGCCGAGCCCTCGGGGTCGGCGGTCGCGGTGACGTTCTCGGGCCGGACCAGCACCTCCACCTCCCGTGTCGCCGTCGGGACCGGGCCGTCGACGGGCAGCCGGGTGCCGGCCACCTCCACGAGGCCGGAGTCGGTGATCCGGCCGGGCAGCCGGTTCATGGTGCCGACGAACTCGGCGACGAACGGCGTCGCGGGGCGCTCGTACAGCTCGGCGGGGGCGGCGCACTGCTCCAGGCGGCCGGCGTTCAGGACGGCGACCCGGTCGGCCATCGACAGCGCCTCTTCCTGGTCGTGCGTGACGAACACGGTGGTGATGCCGAGGGAGAGCTGGAGCCGGCGGATCTCGTCGCGCAGGTTGGCCCGTACCTTGGCGTCGAGCGCGGAGAGCGGTTCGTCGAGCAGCAGGACGCGGGGGCGCAGTGCCAGGGCGCGGGCGAGGGCCACGCGCTGCTGCTGGCCGCCGGACATCTGGTGCGGGTAGCGGTCGCCGTGGTCGGGCAGGCCGACCAGGTCGAGGAGTTCGGCGGCGCGCTCGCGGCGCTGGGCCGCGCCGACCTTGCGTACGCGCAGTCCGAAGGCCACGTTGTCGCGGGCGCTGAGGTTCGGGAAGAGGCTGTACGACTGGAAGACCATCCCGGCGTCGCGCCGGTTGGCCGGTACGCGGGTGATGTCCTCGCCGTCGACCAGGACTTCACCGGAGTCGGGCTGCTCGAAGCCCGCGACCACGCGCAGCGCGGTGGTCTTTCCGCAGCCCGACGGGCCGAGCAGGGCGACGAGTTCGCCCGGCTCGATGGTCAGGTCGAGCCCGTCGAGGGCGACGGTCGAGCCGAACGCCCGCCGCAGGCCGCGGAATTCGACGCGGGCGCCCGGCGCGGAGTCGGCGCGGTCATCGGAGCCCTCGGGCTTCCTGGCCGCGGGAAGGGTGGTGGACATGGAGGTCAGGACTCCTTGCGGGAGGTGGGGGACGTACGGGGGGCGGAGGAGACCGTGGCGGGGTTGGTCCCGGCCCGCGAGAGGAGGAGCAGCAGCAGCCAGGTGATGAGGAGGCTGAGGATGGAGACGGCGACCGACATCCGGGCGTGGGCGCCGGAGATCGTGACGATCCACACGGCGAAGGGCCGGAAGCCCAGCAGGGAGGCGATGGTGAACTCGCCGAGGACCAGTGCCAGGGTGAGGAAGGCGGCTCCGGCGAGCGAGGCCCGCAGGTTGGGCAGGAGGACGCGCAGGACCACGTACGGCCAGCTCGCGCCGCAGCTGCGGGCGGCCTCGACCAGCGTCGGCACGTCGATGGCGCGCAGGCCCGCGTCGAGCGAGCGGTAGACGAACGGCAGCGCCAGCACGGTGTAGGCGAGGACCAGGACGACGGGGAACTGCTCGTTCTGCACGGCCAGGAAGGTCTGGTAGAGCGGTGTCCGCGACAGGTGGTCGGGGCCCCAGCGCAGCACGGTGGTGATCCCGGTGACCAGTGCGATCGGCGGGACCACCAGCGGCAGCATGCACATCACCTCCACGACCGGGCGCAGCCGCGGCGAGCCGAGGCGTACGGCGACCAGCGCGGGCACGGCGAGCAGCAGCGAGGTCGCGATGGTGGCGGCGGCCAGGCCGAGGGAGAGCAGCATGCTCTCGGTGAACCCGTCGGCGGCGAGGAGCTGGGTGTACGCCTCGAAGCTGATGCCCTGGCCGGGCACGTGCACGGTGAAGACGAAGGAGGCCAGGAGCGGGACGAGGAAGTACGCGCCCGCCAGCAGGAGTACGGCTCCGCGCCAGATCCGGGGACGGGGGCGGCGGCGCGGGGCACGGGTCTTCGCCGTGGATCCGGCCGGGGCCGCCCCGGCGTCCGGGGTGGTGTCCCCGGTGTCCGGGGCGGTCGGTGCGGGCGTCGGGGTCATCGCAGCCATCGGGCGCTCCGTCGCTGGAGGGGCAGGTAGACCGCCATGACGAGGCCGGCGATCAGGATCATGTCGAGGCCGAGGGCGAGCGCCACGTTCTCCTGTCCGGTCAGCACGTTGCCGGACAGCGCGTCGGCGATCTTGAGCGTGACCAGCGGTACGGAGCCGCCGACCAGGGCCGCGGCCGTGGCGTGCGCGGCGAAGGCGGTACCGAAGAGCAGTACGAACCCGCCGAGCAGGGAGGGCGCCAGGACCGGCAGTCCGACGTGGCGCCAGAACTGCCATCCGGTGGCCCCGTTGTTCTGGGCGGCTTCGCGCCACTGGGGGCGCAGTCCGTCCAGCGCGGGGGCGATCACGAGCACCATGAGAGGGATCAGGAAGTACAGGTAGACCACGGTCAGGCCGGTGAAGGAGTACAGGTTCCAGCCGAATCCGGTGAGGTCGGCGAGCTGGGTGACGACCCCGGAGATGCCGACGGTGGCGATGAACGCGAACGCGAGCGGCACGCCGCCGAAGTTGGCGAGGACGCCGGACGCGGTCAGCGCGGCGCTGCGCAGGGCCTGCGACCGGGAGGTGACCACGGCCTGCGCGATCAGGACCCCGAGCACGCCGCCCACGGCCGCGGTGAGGGCGGAGAGCTGGACGCTGCCGATGAGCGAGTCGAGGTACGGGCCCTGGAGCGAGCGCGAGAGGTGCTCGCCGGTCAGCCGGGTGGCGCCGGTCGACGGGTCGGTGCGGGTGACCGCGCCGAACGCGATGGCGCCGAGCGGGATGCCGAAGCAGAGCCCGGTGAAGGCGAGGAGCGGGAGGGCGGCCAGCCAGGTGCGCGGGCCGCGCCGCCGGCGGCGGCTGGTGGTGCTGCCGCCGGCGGTCCCCTCCGGGTGGGAGGTGGGGGTGGAGGGGGACATCAGGAGAGGGCCTTGTCCCACTTCTCGGCGAGGGTGGCCTTGGCCTTGTCCAGTTCCGCGGAGGCGGGGAAGGCCGGGGTGCCCTGGATCTGCGGGAGCTTGGCGGCGGCGTCCTTGTCGACGGTGCCGTCCTGGGTCATGACCGGGAGCAGGACCGCGCGGGCGTGGCCCTTGAGGTAGAGGTTCTGGCCGTCGGCGCTGTACAGGAACTCCATCCACAGGCGGGCGGCCGCCGGGTTCGGGGCCTCCTTGTTGACGGCCTGCGAGTAGTACTGGGCGTAGACGCCGTCGGTGGGGACGGCGACCTTCCAGTCGACGCCCTTGCCCTTGAACTGCTCGGCGTAGCCGGCGTTCAGGTAGTCCCAGTCGATGGAGATGGGCGTCTCGCCCTTCTCGACGGTGGCCGGGGTGGACTCGACCGGGATGAAGTTGCCGTTCTTGCGCAGCTGGCCGAAGAAGTCGATGCCGGGCTGGATGTCGGCGAAGGAGCCCTTGTTGGCGAGGGCGGCCGCGTAGACGCCGCCGAAGGCGGAGCCGGACTTCGTCGGGTTGCCGTTGAGGGCGACCTTGCCCTTGTACTCGGGCTTCAGCAGGTCCGCGAAGGTCGTCGGGCAGTTCGGGATCTTCGCCGCGTCGCAGCCGATGGAGACGTAGCCGCCGTAGTCGTTGTACCAGCGGGCGTCGGCGTCCTTCTGGCCGGCCGGGATCTTGTCCCAGGCGGTGACCTTGTACGGGGCGAACAGGTTCTCGGCGGCGCCGCTGCGCGCGAAGGCGATGCCGAGGTCCATGACGTCGGGGGCGCGCTTCTGACCCTTGCGGGACTTCACGGCGGCGATCTCGTCGGCGCTGGAGGCGTCCGGGTTCTCGCTGTTGACCTTGATCTTGTACTTGGCCTCGAAGGCCTTGATGATCTCGCCGTAGTTCGCCCAGTCCGGCGGCAGCGCGATGACGTTGAGCTGGCCTTCCTTCTGGGCGGCCGCGACGAGGGCGTCCATGCCGCCGAGGTCGGCGGCCGAGGCGGCGGCGCCCGGCTGGACCTTGGACTTGCCGTCGCCGGCGGTACCGGCGGCCTTGTCGGGAGCGGCGCCACACGCGCTGAGCGTGGTGAGGACGGCGGCGCTGAGCAGTACGGCTGCACTACGGCGGGCGGAGGAACTGAGCACGGTCTCTCCCGGAGACGGGTTCCTGACGGGGGTCGACTTGTCTGAACAAGTTGGCTCCAGTTCGCCCGGCCTCGCTATACGGAAGATGAACGGGGGCTGGACCGCGGGGCACGGCTCGACGAAGAGACGAGAATGACCGAAAGCAGCCGTGACAGGAGGCGTTTAATGATCTTCAACCCCTAGGTTGGCGGGTACATCGGGATACGGTCGACGGCGAGGCCGACAGTTTGGGGGCGGAGTACGCAATGGGCACGATCCGGTATCTGGAGATCGCCGACGCGCTGCGCACGGCGATCCTCTCCGGCGAGTACGCGGTGGGCGCCCAGCTGCCCTCGGAGAGCGATCTGGCCGCCCGCTGGTCCGCCTCGCGCGGAACCGTCCGCCAGGCGGTGGCCACGCTCGCCGCGGAGGGGCTGATCGGCTCCCGGCAGGGCGCCCGCAGGATCGTCCTGCGCCACGAGCGGCGGCACAGCTTCGGCGAGTTGAACAGCTTCGCCCAGTGGGCCGAGGGGCTCGGCCAGGAAGTCACCAGCCGCTTCCTCTCCCGGGTCCGCAGGCCGGCCACCGCCGAGGAGGCGGAGCGGCTCGCGCTCGCGCCGGACACGGTGGTCCTGGCCGTGGTCCGGCTGCGGCTGCTCGACGGGGAGCCCACCATGGTGGAGCGGACCGCGTACGCCGACTGGGTCGCGGCCGCCGTCGAGGCGCTGCCGGACGACGTCCGCTCGGTGATGGACAGCCTCGCGAACGACTCGGGAATCGTCGCCCACTACGGCGAGCACCTCATCGACGCCCTTCCGGCCGGGAGCGAGGACGCGCGGCTGCTGGAGATCCGGCGCGGGAGCCCGCTGCTGCGCCAGCGACATGTCTCGGCCACCGCCACGGGTCGCCCGATCGAGTGGACCGACGACCGCTACCGGCCCGGCAGCGTCACCTTCAGTGTGAGCAACTCGGCGGTAGCCACTCCCCTGGAGCGCCGCACGGGCGAGGGCTGACGGCTCAGGGCGCGAGCGCGTCGGCCGCTTCGCCGATCGCCCCGGGCAGCCAGTCGGCGACCCGGCCGAAGGAGTAACCCAGGCCCGTGGCCCGGCTGTTGTCGAGGGCGTAGGCGCGGTCGAAGGAGAACGGCGAGGCGGGGGCGCCCGGTTCGACGGTCCGCAGGCGCGCGGGGCGGCCGATCCGCTCGGCGACCAGCGCGCACAGCCCGAGGACGTCCAGCGCCCCGTGGGAGGCGGCGTCGACGGCGCCGGTGAAGCTCTGCCCGGCCGTCCACTGGAGGAACCGCGCGATCTCGTGGTGGTGGACGAACGAGGTGGCGTACGGGGCCGCGTGGACGTCCACCGGGGTTCCGGCGGCGATCCGCCCGACGTAGTGCGCGAGGCGCCCGGTGAACTCCTGCGGTCCGCCGCCGAGCACGTGCGCGGTCCTCACGGCGGTGAAGCCGAACGGGCTGCCGCCTTCGCCCGCACCCCCGAGCACGGCCTCGGCCCGGCGCTTCCCCTCGGCGTAGGCGCGGGCCTCGGGGGTGGGCGGCGCCGGATCGTAGACCTCCATCGTCGAGGTCATCACGTACCGCTCGGTCCGGCCGGCGAAGACCCGGCGGGCGACGGCGGCCTGGTGCGGCGTGTAGCAGACCTGGTCGACGACGGTGTCGAAGGTGCGCCCGGCCAGGGCGGCGAGCAGCCGCCGTTCGTCGTCGCGGTCGGCGACGAGACGGCCGACTCCGGGCGGCGGGTCGGCGGAGCCGCGGTTGAGGACGGTGACCTCGTCGCCCGCGTCGCGCAGGAGGCTGACCAGGTGCTTTCCGAAGTACCGGCTTCCGCCGATCACGAGAATCTTCTGCATGGGTTCGACTGTGCCGCTGTATCGTCACCAGCGGAACCGATCACCTGCTGAACGGGTATGAAGGAAAACTGATGATCGATGTGCAGCGGCTGCGGATCCTGCGGGCCGTCTCCGAGCACGGCAGCTTCAACAAGGCGGCCCGGGCGCTGCTGCTGACCCCGTCGGCCGTTTCGCAGCACATCGCCTCCCTGGAGCGGAGCCTGGGCCACCCGGTGGCGGTGCGCAGCACCCGCGGGGTCACCCTGACCGAGCCGGGGCGGCTGCTGGTGGAGGCGGCGGAGACGATCTCCGCCGAGCTAGACCAGGTCCGCCACGAGATCGACCGGCTGACGGCGGACCGGCCCCGGCTGACGGTGGCCACGTTCACCAGCGGCGGCCGGCGGCTGCTGCCCGCCGCCCTGGCCGGGTTCGTGGCGGCGCATCCGGATGTGGAGCTGACCGTACGGGAGGCCGAACCCGAGGCCGCGGTGCCCATGGTGCGCGGGGGCGGGGCCGACCTCGCCCTTGCCTACCACTTCGACGGTCCGCTGCCCCTGCGGGGTGGGCTGGACTGGACACCCCTGATGGACGATCCGCTGTGGCTGGCCCTGCCGCCCGAGCACCGGCTCGCCGGCCGGGACTCGCTCGCCCTGGCCGAACTCGCCGCCGACCGCTGGGTGCTGGGCTGTCTGAAGACGGAGGCCTATCTGCGCCGGTACGCGGGACTCGCGGGCTTCGACCTGCGGGTGGCGGCCTCCACCACCGACTACTTCTTCGCGCAGACCCTGGTCGCCGCGGGCGTCGGCGTCGCGCTGATCCCGCACGTGTCGCTGGCCCCGGAGGCCTCGGTCGTCCACGTCCGGGTCGAACCGCCGCGCCCCGCCCGGCACATCGGTGTGGTCACCCCCCACCGCCGCCGTCCCCACCCGCACGCCGAAGCCCTGACCGCGGCCCTGGCCGAGGCGGCGAACCGATGACCCCCCACCTCCTCCCCGGCCTCGCGGCCAACCCGGCGCTGCCCGCGGAGCTGCTCGACCGGCTGATCGAGCGTGCGGGCTCGGACCCGGGACTCGCCGAAGCGCTGAGCGAGCGCGCCGACCTCGGGCCCGCCCAGGTGGCCGCCCTGGCCGCGCTCGACGAACACGCCGCGGTCCGCCTCGCCCACGCGGGCCTGCTGACCGCCGCCGATGCGCACCCGGCCGACCGGCCCTCGGTGGCCCTGGCCCTGCTGGACGAGGGCGCCGGCACGCCCGCGTACGCCCGGCTGCTGGCGGCCCATCCGGACCGCAGGATCCGCGAGGCCCTGACCTCCCGGCCCGGTCTGCCGCTCGACGTGCTCGACACCCTGGCCGACGATCCGGAGGTCGGGGTGGTCGCGGAGCTGGCCCTGTGGACGACCGAGCCGTCGCTGGCCGCCCGGCTCGCCGCGCATCCGCACGCCGAGGTGCGCAGAGGGGCCGCGGCCAACGAGGCGACCCCGCCCGCCGCGCTGGCCGCGCTGATCACCGGCGAGGGATCCGCCCCGGCGCGCTCGTGCCTGGTCTGCGACCGCGAGGAGATCCCGTTCGCGCACGATCCCTACTGTCCCCGGACGGACTGCGAGCTGCGCGGCGGAGCCGCCTGCGCGGGCGGTCACGAGTCGACCGTGCACGAAACCTTGCAGCAGGCCGCGCGGAACCCGGCCACACCGGTGGCGGCCGCGGCCTCCCTCGCCGGCCATCCGTCCCCGCTGATCCGCTGGGCGCTGGCCGAACGGGCCGACCTCCCGCAGGAGTTGTACGCACGGCTCGCCGCGGACCCGATACCGGGGGTGCGCTCGGAGGTGGCCGGCAATCCGGCGATCGGCGAACCCCTGATCCGCACCCTCGCGGCCGGCCGCGCGGACGGCGTCGCGGGCGACCTGGCCCGTAACCCGCGGGTGCCGCTCGACGTGCTCGCGCACCTGGCCGGGACGATCCGGATCGGGCCGGTCCTGCTCCCCCGGATCGCCACCGCATCGCCCGCCGAACTCGCCGCGGCGGCCGCGTCGGCGGATGCGCGCGTACGCCGGCTCGTGGCCGAACGCCACGACCTGGCACCGGAGTTGCGCGACGCCCTCGCCGCCGACCCGGATGCGTCGGTGGTCAGGGCCATCGCCCCGCATCCGGGTCTGTCCGAGGAGCTGCTGCGCGCCGTGGTCGAACGGCACGGCGTACACGTCCTCGCGCGGGTGGCGGCCAACCCGGACGCCCCGCCCGGCCTGCTGGAGGACCTGGCCCGGCACGATCCTCCGGTGCGGCGGGCCTACCGCGCCATCGCCGGGCACCCGCGTGCGACGGCCGCGGCGCTGCTGCCCTGCCTCGCCGACGAGCGGGCCCGTCCGCTCGCCGCCCGGCACCCCGCGCTGGCCCCGGCGGTCCTTCTCGGCCTGCTCGCGGACGCCGATCCCGAGGTGGCGGGGGCTGCGGCCGCCAATCCCGCGCTGCCGGTCGGCGTGATGGCGGGGCTGCTCGCGGCCGGTCCGCGGGTCGGGGGCGAGCGGTGAGCGAACTGGTGGGCGTCACTTCCGTGGGGCGGGTGTCGTTAGGGGCTCGGGGTTGACTCTGGGGGCGAAGGGATGACGGAATGCGGCAGTTTCCTCTGGAGATGCACCAGATGGCACCGGGACGGGTCGTCGAGTGGCGGTTGCGGTCCACGGCCGGGGCGCCGGCGGACACCGGCGGCACGGGCGGCACGGGCGGTGCGCCGGACGACACGGCGGGCAGGAGGGCTTCGTTCAACCAGGACAAGCACTTCACCGTCGCCGAGGAGAGCCGCGGCGCCGACGACCCCGTAGCGTCCTGGGTCGCGGTCACCTTCGAGGTCGCGGGCGCGCTCGACGAGCGGGCCCTGACCCGGGCCCTGCTGGCCTTCGTACGCCGGCACGAGGTGCTGCGGTGCGAATTCCGGCGCCTCGCGGGTGAGTTGGCGTGCGAGCCGATCCCGGCCGGCGAACTCGCCCTCGACACCGCGCCCGTGGCCGCCTTCGACTCCGCCGAGGCCCTGCGCGGGTTCCTCGCCGAGCGGTTCACGCGCAGCATCGACACCCTCTCCTGGCCGCTGTTCACCATGGGCGCCGTCCTGCGCGAGGACTCCGCGACCGTCTACCTGGCCTTCGACCACATCGTCTGCGACGGCCTGTCGATGCCGATCGTCGTCCACGAGGTGCAGAACGCGTACGAGGCGCTGTGCCGCGGCGAGGAAATCGATCTGCCGCCCGCGCCGAGCTACCTCGACTTCGCCGAGGAGCAGCGCCGCCGCTACCTCTCCATCGACGCCGACGACGAGCGCCTCGGCTACTGGAAGTCGTTCATGGCGCGCGGCGGCGGCGAGTTCTTCCCCCGGTTCCCGCTCGAACTCGGCGTGGAACCGGACCGGATGTACCCGATCGTCAACGAGGCCTCGACGCTGCTGGACGCCGCCGAGGCCGAGGTGTTCGAGAAGGCCTGCCGGGCCGTGGACGGCAAGCCGTTCATGGGGGTCCTCGCCGCCGTCGCGGTCTGTCTGCGCGAGGCCGGCGGGCCGGGCGTGTACCGGGGCTTCATGCCGCTCAGCGAGCGCGGCCGGGGCGCCTGGGCGAACTCGGTGGGCTGGTTCGTCAACACCCTGCCCATCGAGTTCGACGCCTCGCCCGGCCGGGACTTCGCCCAGGTCATCGCGGGGGTCCGGGCCGGGTTCGGCGCGATGATGGAGCACATCGACGTGCCGTTCGTACGGGCCTGGCAGCTGCTGGCACCCGCCGAGTTCGCCGCCCGCTCGTGGCCGTACCCGGTGAACTTCTTCTCGTACATCGACGCCCGCAAGTGTCCCGGCGCCGAGCGGCACGAGGACTGGCGGCCGACCTCGCACGTGTGGTCGGCGCGGGCCAACGGCGCCTGCTCCTGGTTCCAGCGGGACACGGACGGCCTGCACATGAACTCGCTCTACGTGGACACCGCCGCCGCGCGCCGCACCATGGAGGACTTCCAGGAGGCGCTGCGCGCGACGGTCCGGGAGATCGCCCGGCACGGCTCGTTCCGCCGCCCGATCGCGCTGACCGCGCCGCGCCGCCCCGTCGGCGCCCCGCTCGGCGCGGGTGCCCCGCTCGGCGCGGCCGCGCTCCCGAACGGCACGGCCCCGTACACCCCGTACACCCACCGCTCCTGACGCCGCCGGCCGCCCGTGTTCATGCGCGGGCGGCACGCCCCAGCAGCAGCTCCCGTTCCCGTGCGTTGTGGGTGAGCGAGGCGGCGCGTTCGAACTCCGCCCGTGCCTCTTCCCCGCGGCCCAGCCGCTCCAGCAGGTCGCCCCGTACGCTCGGCAGCAGGTGGTAGGAGCGCAGGGCCGGCTCCCCGGCCAGGGCGTCGACCAGCGGAAGCGCGGCTTCCGGGCCCTCGGCCATCGAGACGGCGACCGCCCGGTTGAGTTCGACGACCGGTGACGGGACCAGCTCGACGAGCCGCCCGTAGAGGGTGGCGATCGTCGCCCAGTCCGTGTCCTCGTACCGCACGGCCTCCGCGTGGCAGCCGGCGATCGCGGCCTGCACGGAGTACGGACCGCTCCCCGCGTGCCGCATGGCCAGGGCGCCCCGGCGGATCAGCAGCCGGTTCCACTTGGACCGGTTCTGGTCGGCGAGCAGCACCGGCTCGCCGTCGGGGCCCGTACGGGCGGCGATCCGGGAGGCCTGGAACTCCAGCAGCGCCGCCAGCCCGTGCACTTCGGGCTCCTTGGGCATCAGACCGGCCAGTACCCGGGCCAGCCGGAGGGCGTCCTCGCACAGGGCGGGGCGGACGAGGTCGTCGCCGGCGGTCGCCGAGTAGCCCTCGTTGAAGATCAGGTAGATGACCTCCAGGACCGAGGCGAGCCGCTCCTCGCGGTCGGCTCCGTACGGGACCTCGAAGGGCACCCCCGCCTTGGCCAGGGCCCGCTTCGCCCGGACGATGCGCTGGGCGACGGTGGGCTCCGAGGTGAGGAAGGCGCGGGCGATCTCCTGGGTGGTCAGCCCGCCCATCAGCCGCAGGGTGAGCGCGATCCGGGCCTCGGTGGCCAGGACGGGATGGCAGGCGGTGAAGATCAGCCGCAGCAGGTCGTCGTCGATGTCGTCCGGGGCCGCCGGCTCGGCGGGCGGCGGTACGACGTCCTCCAGGGTCCGGCCGACCTCGGCGAGCTTGCGGGCGTAGGTCTCCTTGCGGCGCACGAGGTCGATCGCGCGGTGTTTGGCGGTGGCCATGAGCCAGGCGCCCGGCTTGTCCGGGACACCCGACTCCGGCCACTGCTCCAGGGCGGCGACCAGCGCGTCCTGGGCGATCTCCTCGGCGATGCCCACGTCGCGCACGATGCGCGCGACACCGGCGATGATCCGCGCCGACTCGATCCGGAACACCGTTTCGACCGCCTGGGTCGCGCTCACTGCCGTCACGGCCACCCATCAGAGCAGCCGTGACGAGGCAGGGCAAACGCGGCGCGGCGCGAAGAACAGGGCGCGGCCGCAGTGGCGCCGCAGTGGCGCCGCCGTGGTGCGGCCGTGGTGAGGTCGTGGCGCGGTCAGCTCCCGTCGATCTGGCGCAGCTCGGCACCGACCGTCCACTCCTCGGGGTGGATCTCCAGGAACCGCTTGGTCCACTCCAGCGCCTCGGCCTTGTCCTTGGCCTGGAGGATGGCGTAGCCGCCGACGACCTCCTTGGTCTCGGTGAAGGGCCCGTCGGTGTAGCTCAGCTTGCCGCCGGACCAGGTCACCCGGGTCCCCTCGGCGGTGGGGAGCAGCCCGGCGGTGTCGAGCATGACCCCGGCCTTGGTGATCTCCTCCATCAGCGCGCCCATGCGCTCCCCGAACTCCGGCGGGAACTCGGTGTTGGCGGGAAGGGCCTGCTCGTCGATGCGGATCAGGGAAAGGAAGCGCGGCATGGTGACTCCTCGGTCGGACGGACGGGGGCTTTCCCCGCCTCTCACTGCTTCGTCGAACGGGAGACGCCCGGATCGACAGCTCCCCGGAGATTTCTTCAAAAAGAATCTTCCAGGCCGAAAAGCCCTACCCGCGAGTAGGATCGCGGGCTCCGGCCCCTCCGAGAGGACCTTCCGATGCCGCGCACTCCTTCTTCCCCCCTCCTCCTCGCCGGTCTGCTGGCGACCGCGGGCGTCGCGCACGCGCTCGCGCCGAGGCAGTTCGACGCGACCGTCCCCAGCGCCCTGCCCGGCACCGCCCGCCAGTGGACGTACGCGAGCGGCGCGGCCGAGCTGGCGCTGGCCGCCGGTGTCGCCCATCCGCGGACCCGCCGGGTGGCGGCGCTGGCCGCGGCGGCGTTCTTCGTCGGGGTGTTCCCCGCGAACGTGAAGATGGCCGTCGACGCGGGCCACCGTTCCCCCGCCCTGCGGGCCGCGACGCTCGCCCGGCTGCCGCTCCAGATCCCGCTGGTCCTGTGGGCCCGGAAGGTGAGCCGGGGCGCCGGAGCCGCCGGAGTCACCGGCTGACGTTCCGCGACCACCCTGATCGGCGCCGCCCGGATCGGCGCCGCCCGGATCAGCGGCTGTCGCCCGACCAGTCCCAGTGGTCCGGATCGCCCGCGCGGCGGCGGTAGTGGGCGCGGCCGCCGGCTCCGTAGCGCCCTATCTCGGTGGGGAGCCGGGCCTCTTCGGCGAGCCGGCGCGGGCTCCAGTCCGTGATGTCCAGGAGGAGCCCGTCCAGCGGGCCGCCCACGAGTTCGCCGTAGACGTGGCCGGGGCGCGGGCCGGGGTCGGGGTCGTCGTGGTCGGCGCCGTAGACCCGGCGCCTGAGCATCCTGTCGTCCATGCGCCCAGCTTCACAGCCACCACTGACAACGGGCCCCGGGGCGCCGGTCCTCAGCCTTCGAGGAGCCGCTGCCCGACGTACTCCCCCGGCGCGGCCCCGCCCGGTACGGCGAACAGCGCCGACGCCTCGTGCTCGGTGTACCGCGCGAGGGCGTCGCCCCGGGCCAGCCGCCGCTGGACGGGGACGAAGCCCGTACGCGGATCCGCCTGCCAGGCGACGAAGAGCAGCCCCGCGTCCGGCGTGCCGTCGGGGCGCAGGCCGTCGTAGTACGACCATCCGCGCCTGAGCATCGTCGCGCCCGCGTTGCTGCGCGGCGCGGCCAGCCGGATGTGGGCGTTGGTCGCGATGACGGGGATCCCGTCCGGCCGCGCGGCGTCCAGGTCGACCGGGGTGCGCTCGGTGCCGCCGGTCAGCGGGGCCCCGTCGGCCACGCGCCGCCCCACGGCCTCCTCGCGGTGGTGGACGGGCAGCCCCTCCCAGGTGTCGAGGAGCATCCGGATCCGGCGGACGACCACGTACGAGCCCCCGGCCAGCCAGGCGGGCGCGTCCGGGCCGGAGACCAGGACCAGGGCCCGCTGGGCGGGGTCCTCGGCCGGGGCCGGGTTGGCGGTGCCGTCGAGCTGGCCCATCAGGTTCCGGTGGGTACCGGACCCGGCTGCGGACGCCGCGGCTCCGGGCGGTCGGGTGAAGCCGGACATGACCCAGCGGGTCCGGGCCGCGCCCCGGGCCAGCCGCTGGAGGGTGCGCAGGGCGTGCACGGCGACGAACGGGTCGTCGGCGCCGATCTGCACGAACAGGTCGCCGCCGGAGCGGGCCGGATCGAGCCGGTCGTCGTTGAAGGCGGGCAGTGGGGCGAGGGCCTGCGGCCGGGCCGCGGCGAGTCCGAGCCGGTCGAAGAGGCCCGCCCCGAATCCGAAGGTGGCGGTGAGCGAGGCGGGCCCGGCGCCGAGGGCGACGCCGGTGTCGCCCTCGGCACCGGCCGGCGGCTCGCCGCCGCTCATCCGGGCCGCCGCACCGGTCCAGGCGCGCAGCAGGGCGGCCGCCCGGGCCCGGTCCGTGTCGGGTCCGAGGTCGAGGGCGGCGAGGTGCGCGTACGGCTGACGCCTGGTCAGGATCCCGGCCTGGTGCGGGCCGTGGAAGGGGATGACGGCGTCCGGCCGCCGCTCCCCGGCCCGGCCGCCGGCCCCGGACGTCGTCAGCACGGCGCCGCCCGCGGCCAGGGCGGCGAGCCCCCCGGCCCCCAGCAGGGCCCGGCGGGCGACCCCGGGACGGCTGCCACCGGTCTCGCCCGGCCCGTCGGCCCCCACCGTCACTTCGCCCCGTCGACCACCGGGTCGACGACCCCGACCCACAGCTGGTTCAGCTCGGACACGTACCGGCCGCCCTTGGTGTCCTGCGGTACGACCAGCCGCGGTCCGGCCGCGTCGTCGAACGGCACGCCGTCCTCGGAGACCGCGAGCAGGACCTGGCTCTTGGCGAACCCGGGGTCGAGTTCGGCCCAGGCGAACACGGCGCGGTAGTCACCGCCCCCGGTCGCGGCGACCACCCCGCGCAGCTGGCCGTTCTTCTTGCTCTGGTCGAAGCGCGGCTCCGCCGTCTTCAGCACCTCGTACAGGGGCACGCCCGCGTACGTGTGCTCCTGATCCCCCTTGGCGCTGGTGAACGTGACCGGCGCCGAGCTCTGGGGCAGCTTGCGCAGGTCGGCGAGGGTGAGGGTGTAGGGCTTGCCGACCGCGCCACCGACCCGTACCTCGCCGGGCTTCAGCGGCGCGGCGGAGGCTGCCGCGGAGGCGGAGGCGGGGGCGGAGGCGG
>NZ_LGDB01000255.1:0-21177 GCF_001279655.1 Streptomyces sp. WM6372
ATCCTCATCCTCGTCGTCGGCATCGCCATCGACCTCCTCATCTTCAGCCCCGTCGAACGCTGGGTCCTGCGCACCCGCGGCCTGCTGGTCAAGGGCTGAGTCGCGCCATGCGTTCCGTGTTCCGCGCCACCGGCGCCGGCCCCGTCACCGGTCCCGCCGGCGCGCCCGCCCTGCTGGTGATCGCCCACGGCAGCCGCGACCCGCGGCACGCCGCGACCGTGCACGCCCTCACCCGGCGGGCGCGGGCGCTGCGGCCGGGGCTGCGGGTGGAGACGGCCTTCCTGGACTTCGACACCCCGACCGTGGCGCAGGTGACCTCCGCCCTGTACCGGTCCGGCGTACGGGAGATCGTGGCGCTCCCCCTGCTCCTGACCCGGGCGTTCCACGCGAAGTCCGACATACCCGCGGTGCTGGCCGAGGCCACGTCCCGCCTGCCGGACCTCTCGGTCCGGATCGCGGACGTCCTCGGCCCGTCCCCGCTGCTGGTCGGCGCCCTGGAGCGCCGCCTCGCGGAAGCGGGTCTCACCCCGGCGGACCGCGCCACCACCGGTGTGGTGCTCGCGTCCGCCGGTTCCTCCGACCCGGAGGCGATCGCAGTGATCGCTGAAATCGCGCGGGAGTGGCGGCACACCGGTTGGTGCGCCGTGCGGCCTGCGTTCGCCTCCGCCTGCCTGCCCCGTACGGAGGACGCCGTACGGGCCCTGCGCGCCGAGGGCGTCCGCCGGGTGGCGGTGGCCCCGTACGTCATCGCCCCCGGACGCCTGCCGGACCGTATCGCGGCGGGCGCGGAAACCGCCGGGGCGGACCTGGTGGCCGGTGTCCTGGGCGCGGCCCCCGAACTGGCCCGCCTGCTCCTGCGCCGCTACGACACGGCGCCGCGCGGCGTGCCCCTCCTCGCCGCGGCCTGATCCCCGTTCGAGTGAATCCAGGGCTCGGGTCCGGTGATCACGGGTAGTCCAGCCGCGAGGTTCCGTGCATCACCCACGGGATCGATCGTCCTGGCCGCCCCTGGAGGGCTGATGTCCATGTCACGCCGTACGCGCAAGCTCCTCACCACGTCCGTCGCCGCCCTGATCCTGTCCTTCGCGGGGGCGGGGCTCACCGCCCCCGCGAACGCCGCCGCCCCCACCCGTGCGCCGGGTACGGTGCGGGAGGCCCGGGCGGCGGCGTTCAACGCCGGCGGGGTCTGGACCATCTACCAGAGCAACGCCACCGTGCGGGTGGACCTGCGGCAGGACGGCAGCGGGAACCTCTACGGATCGACATCGTCCGGGAACACGGTGGGGACCGTGCAGGAGGGATCCGTCAACGGGAACGACATCTACTTCGTCGTCCAGTGGAACCACGGACCCAAGGGCCGCTACACGGGCTCCCTCGGCCCGGACCGCCGGCTCTCCGGCACCACCTACGACATGAACAACCCGTCCAGCCAGGCGACCTGGCGCAGCGACCGCACGTTCTGACCCGGCCCGGTCCGGTTCAGGCCCTGGCCGCCGCCTCGTCGGCCAGGGCCGTCAGGTCCTCGATCGACATCGCGCCCGGCGGAAGGCCTTCGCGGGCGAAGACGTTCGCCGCGTGGCGGAGGGTGTCGTTCACCGGGGTCGGGACCCCGTGGAGGCGGCCCAGCAGGGAGATCTCGCCGTTGAGGTAGTCCGCCTCGATGGAGCCGGTGCCCCGGCGCAGGGACTGCCAGGAGGAGCCGCCGCGCACACCGGGCGGCTGGTCGACCTTGCCGTCACGGGCCGCCGTCTGTTCCGCGTCGGAGGCGTACGCGATCCCCGCCGCCCCGAGCGCCGCCCGCCCCTCCCGCTGCGCGCGCACCAGCAGGGCCGTCTTCGCCGGATGCGGCTCGGGGCCCGTCGTCGCCTGGACCGCGTTGCCCAGGTTCCCCAGCAGCTTCGCGTACTTCCACCGCATGACGTCCTCGACGACCGGCGCCTCGAAGCCTGACTTCTCCAGGTCGGCCGCGATCCGCCGGGCCCGCGCGTCCGCGCCCCCGGCCGCGAGCCCGATGTGCAGGATGCCCGTCAGCGGCGCGCACAGTGCGGAGACCGCGCCCGGCTCCAGGAAGGTGGCGGGCAGCCAGACGCAGACCCCGTACACGCGGGCGAAGCGGCGCAGCGCCAGCCGCTCGCTCTCCACCCCGTTCTGGGCGCACAGCACCGGAAGGCGCTGCGCCGCCGTACCGCCGCCGGCCACCTCCGCGTCGCCCCACGCGTCGAGGGCGGCGATCGCGTCCTGGGTCTTCACGGTCAGCAACAGGACGTCGTCGGGCCGCAGTTCGCCGAGTTCCGCCGGTCCCGTGACCACGGGGAGCCGGTGCACCCGGGCCCCGTCCGCCGTGGTGAGCCGCAGCCCGTCCGCCGTGAGGGCCTGCGCGTGCGCGCCGCGCGCGACGAGGACCACCTCGGCGCCCGCCCCGGTCAGCCGTCCGCCGATGGTCGCGCCGATCGCCCCGGCGCCGATGATGATGTAACGCATGGCCAGGAGCCTGGCACATCCGGGGCCCTGCGTTACCGTCGGGGGCATGGTGGACGACGTGTTCCTTCTCGGCGGGGAACTCCCCGTAGGGCGGCTCGGCCTCGGCACGGGCGGCCTGGTCGGACCCGGCTACTGGGGCCCGCGCGGCAGCCGCGCCGAGGCCCGGGCCCTGCTGCTCACCGCCGTCGAGCGCGGTGTCACGCTCATCGACACCGCCGACAACTACGGCCCCGACCTGGCCGAGGAGCTGATCGCCGAGGCCCTGCACCCGTACGGGGAGCGGCTCGTCGTGGCGACGAAGGGCGGGGTGGTGCGCACCGGCCCCGACCGGTGGCACGTCGCGGGGCGGCCCGAGCAGCTGCGGGCGATGTGCGAGGCGAGCCTGCGGCGGCTGCGGGTCGAGAGCATCGGCCTCTACCAGCTGCACCGCTTCGATCCGGCGGTTCCGGTGGCGGAACAGCTGGGCGCGCTGGCGGGGTTGCGGGCCGAGGGCAAGATCCGGCACATCGGCCTGGACACGGTGACCGCCGAACAGCTGCGGCAGGCGCTGGAGATCGTCCCGGTCGCCGCCGTGCAGAACCCGTACCACCTGATGGACCGCTCCTCGGCGGAGGTGCTCGCGCTGTGCGAGGCGCGGGGGATCGCGTTCCTCCCGTACTACCCCCTGGGCAGTGGGGCCCTGACGCGCGAGAGCGCGGCCGCGGTGACGGCCGTGGCCGCCGGGCACCGGGCGGGGCCGGGGCAGATCGCGCTGGCCTGGCTCCTGCACCGCTCGCCGGTGCTGTGCCCCACGCCGGGGACGGGGTCCCTGGCGCACCTGGCCGAGAACCTGGACGCGGTGACCGTCCGTCTGACGCCGCGGGAGCTGGCGGTCCTCGACGCGCTCGGCGGGTAGCGTCAGCCGGCCGTGAGCTCGACGAGCTTGACGACGGTGTTCCAGTTGCGGGTCGTCGCGTCGATGCCCTTGAAGACGGCGGGCCTGTGGAGCACCTCGCCCAGTTTGGAGCGGCCCAGGCCCTCCGGGGCGTAGAGGTAGACCACCCGGTCACCGATCCGGTACTCCTCCGGGAGGTACGCGGGCCCGTCGATCGCGGCGAACCGCTCCTCGCCGGGCTGCGCGGACAGGAAGGTGGCGTGCAGCTGCTTGCCCTCCAGCTCGGCGGCCGGGAAGGGGCAGGCCTCGGCGACGGCGCGCAGGTACTCGCCGTCGACCACCAGGCAGGCCACGGCGAAGCCGAAGCGGGCCTCGATGGCCCGCTCCAGCGCGCGGGCCAGGACGGCCGGGTCCTTCTCCGGGCTCGTGAAGACGGCGTTGCCGCTCTGGAGGTACGTCTGCACTTCGGTGAGGCCGAGGCCCGTCAGGACCTCGCGCAGCTCGGCCATGGGGACCTTCTTGGCCCCGCCGACATTGATTCCGCGCAGCAGGGCCGCGTACTTCTTCGTGGTCATGACCGAACGATAGGACGCGGCACCGACAGTCCGGTCGGTTCGGCCGGTCCGGCCGGTTCGGCCAGTTCGGCCTCGATGAGGTCGGCCGCCCGTCGCGTACCGCCCTCGGTGGCCATGTCCGCGCGGATCGCCTCGGCGCGGGCGGCGACCTCGGGGTCCTCGACGAGTGCGAGGACGGCCTCCCGCAGGGTGCGGGCGTCGGCCTCCTCCATGGGGAGGTGCCGGGCCACGCCGAGGCCCTGGAGCACGTCGGCGTTGCCGAACTGGTCGACGGCCTGCGGGACGGCGACCATCGGGGTGCCGGTGGCGAGGCCCTCCTGACTGCCGCCGGCTCCCGCGTGGGTGATGAAGGCGTCGGCCTGGCGCAGGATGTCCAGCTGGGGCACCCAGCGGTGGACCTCCACGTTGGCGGGGACGGCGCCGAGCTCGGCCTCGTCGGTGAACTTGCCGATCTGGAGGACGACGTGCCAGTCGGGGAGGTCGCCGAAGGCCTCGACGCAGGCGCGGTAGAAGGCGGGCTGCTTGGTGAAGGTGGAGCCGAGGGAGACCAGCAGCACCTTCTTCCCGGCGGCCGCGGCCGGTCGCTCCCAGCTGCCCTGGGTGGTACTGCGGTCGCCCTGGCAGGCGCCGACGAAGGTGTGAACGGACCCGTCGACGCGGTCGGCGTGCGGCTGGAGGACGCGCGGGATGAGCACGATGCTGCGGCGCGGCCGGCCGGCGAAGGAGTCACTGTCCTCTTCGATGCCGTTCTCGTCGAGCCAGGCGCGGAAGCGGGCGTAGTACGCCCGCCCGCGCTCGGAGGCGCGCAGTCCGGCCGCCATCGGCTCGCCGACCTCCTCCTCGTACCCGGTCCAGGCGACCAGGTTCGGGGAGAGGGAGACGGCGGGAACGCCCCAGCGGTGGGCGAGGATGCGCGCCGGGTAGGAGGTGATGTCGTGGAGGACGAGGTCGGGTTCGTCGCCCTCGAAGGCGGCCACGAGCTGCGGCAGGGCCTGGATGGCGTCGTTCAGGAACGGCTCGATGTTGTCGATGAGCTCGGTGCCCCACGCTTCGGGCTCGTCGTCGGTGGGGAGGGTGGAGTTCCAGATCACCGGAGTGGCGCCGGTCTCCGCGATCTTCTCGGCGAAGGGGGCGGGGATGGCATAGCTGACGCGGTGGCCGCGGGCGACGAGTTCCCGGATCACTTCGATGCTCGGGTTCACGTGCCCGTGGGCGGCGATGGAGAACATGGCGATGTGTGCGGGCTTGGCGGAGGTCATGCATCGAGCGTAACGAGACGATACGTCTCGTGCAACGCGATTTTCCGGCCAGGCACGGGCCGGGGTGCGAGACTGGGCGGATCCACGAAGATCCGGATCCGGAGAGACACGGCATGGACGAGGCGCAGGCCAGGGACGTACTGACGGCGGCGGGCCTGACAGGGGAGGCGGGGCCGCCCGCACTGCTGGCGCTGGGCGAGAACGCGGTGTTCGCGGCCGGCGAGCTGGTGGTGAAGGTCGGCCGGGAGGCGGCGCTGCTGGAGCGGGCCGAGCGGGAACTCGCCGTGGCGGGCTGGCTCGAACAGGCCGGGGTCCCGGCGGTCCGCGCGGCCGAGCCGAAGGCGCGGCTGGTGGCGGGGCACCCGGTGACGGTGTGGCACCGCCTCCCGGACCCGGTCCGCCCGGCCGGCCCCGAAGACCTGGCGGCCCTGCTGCGCCAGATCCACGCCCTCCCGGCGGCGCCGTTCGCGCTGCCCGCGCGGGACCTGCTGGGCGGGGTCGAGCGCTGGCTCCGGCTGGCCGGCGGGGCCGTCGACCCGGCCGACGCCGCGTACCTGCGGGCCCGGCGCGACGCGTACGCCGGCGAGGTGGCCGCGCTGACCCCGCACCTGCCGCCGGGCCCGATCCACGGCGACGCCCTGCCCCGCAACGTCCACGTGGGCCCGGACGGCCCGGTCCTCGTGGACCTGGAGACCGTCTCGGCCGATCTGCGCGAGCACGACCTGGTGGTGATGGCCCTCTCCCGCGACCGGTACGGCCTGCCGGCGCAGTCGTACGAGGCCTTCGCGACGGCGTACGGCTGGGACGTACGCGACTGGGAGGGCTGCGCGGTACTGCGCGGCGCCCGCGAAACGGCCAGCTGCGCCTGGGTGGCCCAACACGCCCCGACCAACCCGAAGGCCCTGACCGAGTTCCGCCGCCGCGTCACCTCCCTGCGCGACGCCGACCCGGAAACCCGCTGGCACGCGTTCTAGGCCGTCCTGTACCAACGAACGCACATGAGACTGCACACCACGCTCCACACCGCCCGTCTGGGCGCGGTGGAGTTCAAAGTCATCCGCCCGGCCCGGCCCCCGGCACACGCCGTGCTCGTCGACGACCCCTGGTACCTGAACGGCTGGTTCGACCGGGAAGCCGCGCACGTCACGGCAGGGTTGTGGGCCCTCGCCGCCACCTCGCCGAGGTCGCTGGTCCACCTGCCGATCCGGGCCAACGCGAAGGACGGGCCGGGCAGGGCCACGGGCGTGCAGCGCCCGCTCGACCTGGTCCTGCTGCACCACTCCCTGCAGTTCGCCCCGTCCCGGTGGAAGGAGCTGCGCGGCCGGCTCGGCCGCGGACGGCCGCGCACCGTGGACCTGCCCGTCCCGGCCCCCGACGCGGAGCCCGTGGTGTCCGACCGTCACCACCGGGAGAACCGGGACCGGTTCCACCAGGAGATCCACAGCGAGACGCTGTTCATGACCGGCAGCACCCGGACCTTCCGGGAGGCGGCCGCGGAGTTCGCGACGCTCGCGCGCGAGGGTCCGGGCCGGGCGTACAACCACGGGGGCAGGCACTACTGCCGGTCCGTGAACTGCGATCCCACCGACCGCGACCTGCACGTCGAGTACCGCGAGGAGTGGCCCTAGGGGGCGCCTTCCCGCCGCAGCAGGGGGTTCCTCCTGCGCCTGAGGGGGCCGGCGGGTCCGAAGGGGCGACACAAGGGGCCAATGAGGCGTTCCCTCCACCGTGCGTCACGAATGCGTAACCGAGAGGTGAGGATTCGTCATATACCTGTGGCGCTATGCGGTCGCCCCCTTACTCTCCATCCATCACGGCGGTGGTGCGAGCCGAACGGCTGGGGGGTCACGTGACGTTGTACGGACGGGCGGCGGTGCTCGATACCGTCGTGCCTTCATTGGTGGGACTTGAGTCCCGCGGCACCGCCCGGCTGCGGATACCGGGCGGCAGTCCGCTGCTGGTCGAGTGCGGCGGCGGGCGGCTCAGCGGCAAGACCGCGCTCCTGAGGGAGTTATCGCACCGGTACGCGCAGCGCCTGCCGCAGGCGTACGCGGACCTCGGCGCGGCGGACTTCGGCCAGCCCGGGCTGGCCTCCTCGGCCGACGCGACCACGGCGAACGCCTCGCGCACCTCCGACCTGCTCTTCTACCTGATGGACCGGTTGAGCCGGAAGCCGAACGAGTTCGGCTGGAAGCCGTCCTTCCCGCGGCTCACCCAGGGACTGCTCGCGGTCACCAGCTGGCAGTCCGGGACCGTCCAGCCGGCCGAGCTGGCGGCCGCCCGCCGCCTCCTCGCGGGGCTGCTCCGCGAGAGCCAGCCCGACCTCCAGGAGCGCAACCAGCGGGTGGCGGGCTGGATCGGCCAGGTCACCGCGGCCGCCGCGGCGGGGATGGGTCCCGGGGTGGGCGAGATGGTGGCGCCGCTCATCGACATCGTGACCACCGAACTGTTCGGCCCCCGTGCCAACAAGCACGGTCTGAGCTGGTGGACGGGGCGGCGGGTCGGCCCCCAGGGCGACGGGTACGCCCAGTTGACCGAGCTCGCCATGTGCTTCCGCGGCGACGAGGACGACCGGCGGGACGCGGAGCAGCACTTGGTGGCCGCCCTCCTGGAGGACATAGCGGACCAGTACACCTGGGTGCGCCTGAAGAACCGGGTGCCGCGCCCGCTGCTGCTCCTGGACAACTGCCACACTCCGCTGGGCCGGACGGTCCTGGACGCGCTGACCGGCGTCTGGCACGAGGAGCCCGCGAGAACGCGTCCCGGCGTCGTCGTGACCGCCCTCGCCCAGGAGCCGGCCGGGCCCGACCGCGAGGGCGTCGCCCCGTCGACGAGGAGCGCGGCCGGACCGTTCTGGCGGCAGGACCGGCCGCCGACGGCGGCCGGCTGGGTGCTGAGGCTGCCGCTGGCACAGCTCGACCTCGACGAGGTCAAGGAGATGCTCGGAGGGAGCCGGGCGGAGCCCGAAGCCGCCCACATGATCCACCGGCTCAGCTCCGGACGCGCCGGGATCGCCCACCCCCTGGTCCGTGCCGCCGAACGCAGGATCGGCTCGCCGGAGCCCTTCGAGCACGGCACGCTGCTCGACCTGCCGCTCGCCGACGAGCCGACGCTGCCCGTGTACGAACGGCTGCTCCGGCTCCTGACCCCGGGCGGGGAGACCCGGGCACGACTCGCCCACTACACCCCGGCTCTCGACGACACGGCCGCCCACGCGCTGAACACCGACTACGTGCCGCGTCGCCCTGACGGAAACCCCGTGGAGGGGGCCGCCGTCGTGCCCGTGGCGGAGACCAGGAGCCTGTTGCGGCAGGACGGTTGGGGCCCGGGCCGCTGGCCGGGTACCGGCGGCCCCTTCGTCGGTGATCCCACCCTGCGGGCCCTGCTCGTGCACGACCTCCGCAGCCGCAGCGGAGGACCGCCCGGGGCCGGGGAGTGGACGGGCAGACACCGGCGGCTGCGCCTCCTGTACCCCACGGACGCCGCCGAGCCGCACGATGCCCGCTACCTGCACCACTCGCTCGCGATCGGCGAGAGCGACCTCGTCGTCCGCGCCCTGCACCGCCGCCTGGCCGGGCAGGACGCGCCCGGGTGGCTCGCCGCCCTCAACCTGGTCTGCGCCGCGCCGCACCCACCGGTCGCCCCGGCCGGGCCCGACCCCCACGCGGCCGCGAACGACCCCGTGCGCCAGGCCGTGGAGCGCCTCGTGCTCGACCTGTGGCTGCAGTCGCATCCGCTCGCGCCCCCCGACCAGCAGAAGATCAACAGCGTCAGGCTCCAGCTGCTCACCCTGGCCCAGAACAGCCCCGTCGGCCCCCAGGAGGTCTTCTACCGGGCGTTCGAGGAGTGGCCGAACCTCCTGAACCACTGGATCCAGGCACCCGACCTGCCCGCCTACGGAGAGAGCCGCCCGTGACACTCTGGCCCGCCGGACCGTTGAACCGCGCCCTGCTGATCGTCGCCCTCTCGGTCGTCCTGGGAGTCGGCGGCTACCTCGTCTACGACCGGTTGTTCGCCGATGACCCGGCCTGCGCCCCCGGCGTGGCGGAGCGCGGCGACCGGCACGAGTGTGTCGGCATCACCGACGGCAGCTACGTCTTCGACCCGTCGCTGAAGCAGGTCACCGAGCGCATCAAGGCGGAGAACGACAGCGTCGCCGGCAAGTCCCCGGCCACCATCGCCCTGATGATCCCCATGATCTCCGACGCCCCCGCCGAGCGGCGGGAGTACGTCGAGCAGGTCCAGGGCGCCTATCTGGCCCAGTACCGCGCGAACCACCAGGCCAACAACAAGCAGCCGCCCATCCGGCTGGTGCTCGCCAACCCCGGCCGGGGCTACAAGGAGTGGCGTACGGTCGCCGACCAGCTGGCGCGGGCCGCGGCCGACGGGAAGCAGAACCTGCGGGCCGTCGCCGGCATCAACATCAGCATCACCGAGACCGAGGAAGCCGTGCGCTACCTCACCCGGGACAAGGGCATTCCGGTCGTCGCGGGTCCCATGACCGCGGACGACATCAAGAACACCGCGGCCGACCCGCACCGCTACCCGGGGCTCGCCCGGGTCGCCCCCGGCAACACCGACCAGGCCAACGCCCTCGCGTCGTACGGATCGGACATCAAGCCCGAAGAGACACTGGTGGTCGAGGACATCCGCGAGGGCGACAACTACCTGACCAGCCTGCGCCAGACCTTCGAGAAGCTCGCCAAGGGAGCGCCCAACGCCCCGGAGACCTTCCGGTCACCGCCCGACTTCAACGACGAGGCCAACCTCGCCAACGACTTCCACCAGATGGTGCCGGACATCTGCGCCTCCGCCGCGAAGACCGTCTACTTCGCCGGCCGTCCGGTGCAACTGCGCCAGTTCCTCGTCGAGCTGGGCGGCCGGACCTGCAACAAGCACTACACCGTCATCAGCGGCTCGCACGCCTCCACCCTGACGGTCGACGAGAAGTTCGCCGGCCAGTGGGACTCCCTCACCAAGGGCGCGGGCATCACCCTGCGGTACGCGGCCCTGGCCCACCCCGGCGCCTGGGGGGAGAGCAGCACGGCGGCGACCGGCGGCTCCAAGGCCGCGCTGAAGGAGCTGTCCGACCTGGTCCAGAAGTTCGCGACCAAGGAGCCGGGCTCGATCGGCCCGGCCGACCTCTCCGACGGCCGCGTCATCATCACCTACGACGCGGTCTCCACCGCTGTCGCGGGCATCCGCAACGACACGGTGGGCAGCGTGAAGATGCCCTCTCTCTCCGAGGTCGCCGACAGCTGGCTGCGGCTGCACGGCAACAACCGGGTCGAGGGAGCCAGCGGCTGGATCTGCCTGGACCAGTACGGCAACCCGTACAACAAGACCATTTCCATGGTCCACCTCGACCCGGCCACCAAGACCGCGGTCTTCGACGGCATCGCCTGGCCCGCCGGCCGCGCCCCCGACGCCAACTGCTCCATCCCCAACTGAGGCCGGACGCCGGCCTCGGCCCTCAGGCCGGGGCCGGCAGCAGGCCGCGCAGCGGCCACGCCGTGTCGATCACCGCGTCCGGGGTGCCCTGGCGGCGCAGGTAGGACTGGAAGTCCCGGGCCCAGCGTTCGTGCCAGGTGCCCTGGCGGGCGTGGAGGGCGGCCGGGGTGAGCGCCGCCACCTCCGGGTGGCGGGCGGCTATCGCCCGGGCCACCTGCACCGCGGCCAGCGCGTCGGCGCCCGCGTCGTGCGCGGAGTCCAGGGTGACCCCGTACACCCCGCACACCGCCTCCAGCGTCCGCTTGCCACGCCGGTAGCGGTCCACGGCCCGGTCGATGGTCAGCGGGTCCACCACCGGCCCGGTCTCCCGCCCGCCTCCCAGCCGCTCGGCCAGCGAGGGCAGCCCGTGCCGGGCCAGCTCGGCCGTCAGCAGGGTCAGGTCGAAGGCCGCGTTGTACGCGACGACCACCGCGCCCCGGCGCCAGTGCTCCACGAGCGACCGCGCCACCTCGTCCGCGACCTCCCGCGCCGGGCGGCCTTCCGCCACCGCCCGCTCCGTGCTGATCCCGTGGATCGCCGAGGCCCCCTCCGGGATCGGTATCCCGGGATCGGCGAGCCAGCCGCGCCGGTCGCGCACCTCGCCCGCCCGTACCTCGACGACCGCCGCCGTCACGATCCGCGACTCCCCCGGCTCCGTGCCGGTCGTCTCCAGGTCGAATCCGATCAGCACACCGCCGTGCCAGTCCCCCATGCCGTGCCGGTCCTCCACCCCGTGTCCCTCCCCCGTGCTCCCCGTACGCCTTCGGTCAATGACTTTCAGCCTGCCACGGGGCACTGACAGTCAGGACACCGGGCGGGAGTCCTCCCAGATCGACTCGAATTCCTCGCGGTACGTCGGGAACAGCCCGTGCTCCGCGTCCCGCGCCGGACCGCGGGTCCCGCCGCCCCGCAGGACCAGTACCGGAGCCTCCATCCCGCGCGCCCTGCGCAGGTAGGACTGCACCACCGCGATGCCCGAGTTCTCCCCCTCCACCAGGTAGGCGGTGAAACGGGGCGTCTCGTCGAAGACGTGGATCTCGAACCGCGAGGGATCCCGCAGCCCCGCCCGCACCCGCCGCACGTGCAGGATGTTCATCTCCACCGAGCGGCTCAGCTCGCCCTTGCGCAGGCCCAGCTCCCGCTCGCGCCGCTTCACCGCGCTGCTGGCCGGGTTCAGGAACAGCAGCCGGACCCGGCAGCCGGCCTCCGTCAGGCGCACGAGTCTTCGGCCCGAGAAGTTCTGCACCAGCAGGTTGAGCCCTATGCCGATGGCGTCGAGCCGCCGCGCGCCCCCGAACAGGTCCTCCGCCGGGAGCTGCCGCTGCAGCCGCACCCGGTCCGGGTGGACCGAGATGACGTCCGCGTACCGGTCGCCGACCAGGTCCTCGACCGCGTCGATCGGCAGCCGGTCCGCCGCCGGGGAGCCCGCGCCGCCGCCCAGCACCTCCAGCAGCCGCGCCGAGGCCCGCTCCGCCTGCTCCAGCACCGCCCGCGACAGGGCCCGGTTGCGGGAGACCACGTTGCGGGTGACCTCCAGCTCGTCGAGCGCCAGCTCGATCTCCCGCCGGTCGTCGAAGTACGGCTCGAAGCACGGCCAGTGCTGGACCATGAGCTCCCGCAGCTGCGGGAGCGTCAGGAAGCTCAGCACGTTGTCGTCGGCCGGGTCCAGGAGGTAGCCCTTGCGGCGGCTGACCTCGCGGACCGCGACGGCCCGCTGCACCCACTCCTGCCCGGCGGGCCCGGCGGCCGCGACCACCCAGTCGTCCCCGCCGTGCACGGGCTCGTAGATCGGCCGCAGCACCGCGCCGACGACGGCGCGCAGCCGCTGTTCGATCAGGTTCAGCCAGATGTACGCGCGGCCGGCCCGCTGCGCGCGGGTGCGGACCTCGCTCCACGCGTCCGCACCCCAGTCCAGCTCGGCCCCGGCCCGCACGCTCCCGGCCGCCGTCGGGGCCAGCGACACCGCACCGGCCGGCACCCCCGTGGGCGCCCCGCCCGACACCCCGCCGGAGACCCCGCCGGGCGCACCACCGGGTGCACCTCCTGGGGCGTCCGCCGGGCCGCCCTCGTGACCGTTGTCACCAGGGGGCAGCTCCAGACCTCCCGAGCTCACCCGTGCACCGCCTTCTGCGTCTGGACGCCCGTCTCCAGTGATCACGGAAGGGTACTCCGAGCTCGGCTCCCGATGCAGCCCGATGCGGTCCGTCGGGCCGTACCGGGGTGGTCCGTTGACCCATTATCGGATGCCCGCATAGTCCGCTGACCCGCATATCAGCTCTCCGGGTCACCCGGTAGGAGCATCCCAAGTCCCCGCGTGCGGGCCCACTTTCGGGGAAGATCTGGGACAGACGCGGTCCACGCCGGATCGGCACCGATACATCAGCCCGCGAGTCGGGGGAAGAGGGGAAGAGCCGTATCCATGCAGGTCTGGCCGGGACAGGCGTATCCGCTCGGCGCCACGTACGACGGCGCCGGCACCAATTTCGCGGTCTATTCGGAGGCCGCCCGACGCATCGAGCTGTGCCTGCTCCACGAGGACGGCTCGGAGACGGCGGTCGAACTGCGCGAGACCGACGCCTTCGTACGCCACGCCTACCTGCCCGGGGTGATGCCCGGGCAGCGCTACGGCTTCCGCGTGCACGGCCCGTACGAGCCCGAGCGCGGGCAGCGCTGCAACGCGGCCAAGCTGCTGCTGGACCCGTACGCGCGGGCCATCGCGGGCGGCGTCGACTGGGGCGAGGAGGTGTACGGCTACCACTTCGGCCGGCCCGATTCGCGCAACGACCTCGACTCGGCGCCGCACACGATGAGTTCGGTCGTGGTGAATCCGTACTTCGACTGGGCCAACGACCGCCCGCCGCGCCACGAGTACCACCACACCGTGCTGTACGAGGCCCACGTCAAGGGTCTGACCATGCGCCATCCCGATCTGCCCGAGGAGTTGCGCGGGACGTACGGGGCCCTCGCCCATCCGGCGGTCATCGGGCACCTCACCAAGCTGGGGGTGACGGCGCTGGAGCTGATGCCCGTACACCAGTACGTCAACGACCACCGGCTGGTCGACGACGGGCTCAGCAACTACTGGGGCTACAACACGATCGGCTTCTTCGCCCCGCACAACGGCTACGCCTCCGGTGACCGCGGCCAGCAGGTGCTGGAGTTCAAGTCGGCGGTACGGGCCCTGCACGAGGCGGGGATCGAGGTCATCCTCGACGTGGTCTACAACCACACCGCCGAGGGCAACCACCTGGGCCCGACCCTCTCGTTCCGCGGGCTCGACAACTCCTCGTACTACCGGCTCACGGACGATCCCCGGCACTACATGGACACCACGGGGACGGGGAACTCGCTGCTGATGCGCTCCCCGCACGTGCTCCAGCTGATCATGGACTCGCTGCGCTACTGGGTCACCGAGATGCACGTGGACGGCTTCCGCTTCGACCTCGCCGCCACCCTCGCCCGGCAGTTCCACGAGGTGGACCGGCTGTCCTCGTTCTTCGACCTGGTCCAGCAGGATCCGGTGGTGAGCCAGGTGAAGCTGATCGCGGAGCCCTGGGACCTGGGCGAGGGCGGCTACCAGGTGGGCAACTTCCCGCCCCTGTGGACCGAGTGGAACGGCAAGTACCGGGACACCGTGCGGGACTTGTGGCGCGGGCAGCCGCGCACGCTCGCGGAGTTCGCGGGACGGCTGACCGGCTCCTCGGACCTCTACCAGGACGACGGGCGCCGCCCGCTGGCCTCGATCAACTTCACCACCTGCCACGACGGTTTCACGCTGCACGACCTCGTCTCGTACGACGAGAAGCACAACGAGGCGAACCGCGAGGGCAATCGGGACGGGGAGACCCACAACCGGTCCTGGAACTGCGGGGTGGAGGGTCCCACGGAGGATCCGGAGGTGCTGGAGCTGCGCGAGCGCCAGATGCGCAACTTCACGGCCACGCTGATGCTTTCGCAGGGCGTGCCGATGCTCAGCCACGGCGACGAGTTCGCCCGCACGCAGGGCGGCAACAACAACGCGTACTGCCAGGACAACGAGCTGTCCTGGGTGAACTGGCCGGAGCCGGGCAAACCGGCGCCCGCCCTGCTGGAGTTCACCCGGCGGATGGTGTGGCTGCGGCGCGACCACCCGGTGTTCCGGCGGCGCCGGTTCTTCCACGGCCGGCCGGTGGAGGGGACCAACGACGACCTCTCCGACATCGCCTGGTTCACCCCGCACGGAGAGCCGATGCGGGCCCGCGACTGGCAGGCGCAGCACGCGCGCTCGCTGACGGTGTTCCTCAACGGGGAGGCGATCTCCGAGCCCGGCTCGCGCGGGGAGCGCATCACCGACGACTCGTTCCTCCTGATGTTCAACGCGGGCGCCGATCCTCAGGAGTTCACGATCCCGGCCGGGCACGGCGCGCAGTGGCGGCTCGTCGTGGACACGGCGCGGCCGGACGTGCTGCCACCCGGCACCGGACCGCAGTTCGCGGCCGGGGACCGGGTGGCGCTGACGGGGCGGTGCCTGGTGGTGCTTCAGCGCCCGGCGTAGGAGGAGCCGGGCGCGGCGCCCTCCGGCGCGCCCGCCGCCTCCGGGGAGGCCGTCTGCTGCGCCGGGATGAACACCTTCGGCGCGCCGGGGTGTGCCCGGGCGGCCGGCACCCGGGTGACGAGGGCGAGGAGGAGGGACAGCGCGGCCGCCCCGACGGCGACCGCGAAGGCCCCGGCGGGCCCGTACCACTCGGCGAGCCGCCCGGAGGCGGCGAGCGCGGCGGCCTGCCCGGCCACGAGCGAGCTGGCGGCGAAGGCCGTCGCCTCGGCGAGCCGGGCCGGCTCCACGACCCGCTCGGTGAGCGCGAAGGCGGTGATCAGGTGCGGGGCGTACGCGGCCCCGAGCACCGTGACGACCGCGTACAGCGGCCACAGGGCCTCGGTGAAGAGCAGCGGTACGGAGAACACCAGCGCGGCGGCGGTGGCCGCCCGCCAGCGCACCCGCAGCCCGATGCGGGCGGGCAGCGCGCCGAGGGCGAGGCCCACGGCGGCGCTGACGACGCCCATCGCGGCGTACACGATGCCCGCCTGGCCGGGGACGCCCAGACGAGCGGTAAGGGCGGCGATTCCGGCCTGGCAGGCGCCGAACATGGCGCCCTGGAGGAGCAGGGAGCCCCGTACGGCGTACACGACGCGCGGGTGCCGGGCGGGACGCGGGCCCGCATCGGCGCGGGTGCCGGCACCGGCACCGGCACCGGCACCGGCCTTCGGGCCGGCCCCGGCCGTGACGGCGGCGGTCGGGTGCAGGGCGAAGGCTGTGGCGAAGACGGCCACGAGGGCGGCGGCCCCGCCGAGGGCGATCGCGGGGTGCGCGACGAGCGCGGCGAGTCCGACGAGGGCCGGCCCGAACACGAAGGAGACCTCGTCCAGCGTGCCTTCGAGCGAGTGGACGGCGCCCACCACGCCCTCGTCGGCCCGGGCGCGGTGGGCGAGGGCCACGGACCGGGTCCGGGCGAGCGGCCCGATCAGCGGTACGGACGCCCCGGTGACGGCGCCGATCGCGGCGAGCGGGGCGGTCGCGAGACCGCCGAGGGCCCCGGCGACCAGCGCCGCGGTGGCGACCGCGTTGACCGCGGCGGCGGCCAGCACCACGGGCCGCTGTCCGTACCGGTCGGCGAGCCGGCCCAGGACGGGCCCGAAGACCACCTGTCCGGCGGAGAGGGTGCCGCCGACGATGCCGGCGGTGGCGAGCGAGCCGCTGGTCTCGGCGACCAGCAGCACGCTCCCGAATTGGGACATCGCGACGGGCAGTCGCGCGAGGAAGGAGAGGAGCGGGAGGAGGGGCCCGGTCAGGGCGATGACTCTTCGATAGGTGTTGACGGTTCCGGCCACTTGATCAACGCTAACCCGGTGCAGTCACCCGGATGCATTGGGTAATGGCACGGAATCCGGGAAGGTGGGTACGTACGTTCTCATGAGCCAGCCGTCTGCGCGCATCCAAACGGAATCTGATGTTCTGACAGCCGTCACTCCGGCGTCATCCACGGCCCCGACGCCGGACCCGACGCCGACGCCGACGCCGAGTCCGGCCCCGGCTCCGGCCCCGAGTTCGACGTACCGGCTTCAATTGCGGCCGGAGTTCCCCTTCGCGGCGGCCGAGGCGGCCGTACCCTACCTCGCCTCGCTCGGGGTGTCCCACCTGCACCTCTCGCCGGTACTGGAGGCGGTCCCCGGCTCGGCGCACGGGTACGACGTCACGGACCACACCCGGGTACGGGCCGAGCTCGGCGGCGAGCCGGGGCTGCGCGCTCTGGCCGCGGCCGCCCGGGGGCACGGGCTCGGCCTGGTGCTGGACATCGTCCCGAACCACATGGCGGTGCCGTCCCCGCTGCGACTGAACGGGCCCCTGTGGGAGGTGCTGCGGGAGGGGCCCGGGTCCCCGTACGCGGGCTGGTTCGACATCGACTGGGAGGCGGGCGGCGGCCAGGTGCTGCTGCCGGTGCTCCCGGAGCCGCCCGGGCCGGACGCGTTCACGGTCGACCGGGACCGCGCGGTGCTGCGGCACGGGGAGCTGGAGTTCCCGCTGCGGGAGGGGACGGCGGGGCTGGCGATGCCGGAGCTGCTGGCCGCGCAGTGGTACCGGCCGGCCTGGTGGCGGGCGGCCCGCACCGAGCTCAACTACCGCCGGTTCTTCACCATTTCCGAGCTGATCGGGGTCCGGGTGGAGGACCCGGAGGTGTTCGCCGCGACGCACGCGAAGGTGCTGGAGCTGGTACGGGACGGGGTGGCCGGGGGGCTGCGGATCGACCACGTGGACGGGCTGGCGGACCCGGAGGGGTACCTGCGCCGGCTGCGGGCGGCCGTGGGCGGGGGCTGCTGGGTGGTGGTGGAGAAGATCCTGGCCCGCCACGAACGGCTGCCGCCCGGCTGGCCGGTGGCGGGGACCACCGGGTACGACGCCCTGCACCGGGTGGACGGGGTGTTCACCGACCCGGCGGGGGCAGCGGAACTGGGACGCCGGTACGCGGAGTTCACCGGGAGCGGGGACTGGGAGCAGACGGCCCGGGCGTGCGCGCGGGAGGTGCTGACCGGCGATCTGGCAGCCGAACTGGCGGCGCTGGAACGGGCCGCCGGACCGGAACTGGCGCTGGGTGTAAGGGAGTTGCTGATCGCGTATCCGGTGTACCGGCCCTACCCCGGGGAACCGGAGCTCGACCGGCAGGCCCTGGCGGAGGCCGCCGCGCCGGCCGGTCCGGGCGCGGTGGCCGGCGTACGGGACCTCGTCCTGCGCGATCCGGCCTTCGCGGCACGCTTCGCCCAGACCTCGGCCGCGCTGCGGGCCAAATCGCTGGAGGACCGGGCCTTCTACCGGCACGCCCCGCTGCTGTCGGCCACGGAGGTCGGCGGTGATCCGGGGCAACCGGCGCTCCCGCCCGCCGAGTTCCACGCGTACTGCGCCGGGCTCGACCGGGACTGGCCCCGCTCCGGGACGGTGCTGTCCACGCACGACACCAAGCGGAGCGCGGACGTCCGGGCCCGGATCTCCGCGCTCTCCCAGGACCCCGGGGCGATGGGCCGGCCCGCCGGGCCCGATCCCCAGCTGGCCTGGGTGGCCCGGCAGACGGCGCTCGGCCTCGGGGACGCCCCCGAGGCCGCCGAGCGCCTCGGACAGGCGCTCCTCAAGGCCGTCCGCGAGGCCGCCCTGCACACCAGCTGGACCGACCAGGACCCGGCGTACGAGGCCGCCGTCGCGGCATGCGCACCGGACCCGGAACTGCCCGCCGGGCTGGCCGAGGCGGCCCGGGCGAACCTGCTCGGCATGGCGCTGCTGCACCTGGCGATGCCCGGGGTCCCGGAGGTCTACCAGGGCGCGGAGACGGAGTACCGGGCCCTCGTCGATCCGGACAACCGGCGCCCGGCCCGGTTCCCGCGCGAGGTCCTGGCCCGGCTGGACGCGGGGGCCGTACCGCAGGGGCAGGCGGAGGAGAAGCTCGCGCTGACGGCCGCCCTGCTGCGGCTGCGGCGTGACCGGCCCGAGCTGTTCACCGGGTACACCCCCCTGGCGGCCCACGGCCCGGCGGCGGATCACTGTCTGGCCTTCGCCCGCCCGGCCGGGCTCGTCGCGGCGGCCACCCGGCTCTCGCACCGGCTGGCCGGGGCCGGGGGCTGGCGGGACACCGCCCTGGCCCTCCCGCCGGGGCGCTGGACGGCGCTGCTGGACGGGGGGTCCTCGTACGAGGGCGGGGTTCGGCTCGCGCAGCTGTTCGCGGACCGGCCGGTCGCCCTGCTGCTGCGCGAGGGCGGGCCGGGCCCGGCGCCGGGAGCCGGGGCGGGAGCCGGGGCGGGAGCCGGGCCGGGAGCCGGGCCGGGAGCCGGGGCGGGGGTCTAGCGGCAAGGCGTTGGCCAGGGGTTTCCGGGAAGTGTGGGGCGCGCAGAGCAGTAGGGGGCGTGCGCGGCGGGCATTGCATGAGACGTGACCCTCCTCCGTGAGATGTGCTACCCCACACCATCCGAACTCGCGCTGGCCGCCCGCGCACTGGCGGACGAGCACCCCGGCCCGGTCCGGCTCCGTCAGGCCGGCACCTCCCGGGGCGGCCTGCCCCTGTGGCTGCTCTCCGTCGAGCCGAGCGGCCGCCCGCGGGGCGCGGGCGTGCTCGTCGTCGCCGGGGCCCACGCCAACGAGCCCGTCGGCGGTGCCACCGCGCTCGACCTCGCCCGTCGCGTCCTCCACGAGCCGGCGCTCCGCGCCGGGCGCGGCTGGCACTTCCTGCTCTGCGCCGATCCCGACGGGGCGGCCCTGCACCGCACGCCCCGCCCCCGCTCCCTGCTCGACTACCACCGGAACTTCTTCCGGCCCCCCGGTCCGGAACAGCCGGAGTGGGCGCCGTCTTTACTGCCTCCGGACCGGCTGCCGCCCGAGACCCTGGCCCTGACCGCCCTCATCGACGAACTGCGGCCCGTGCTCCAGGTCTCCCTGCACGGCACCGACCTCGGCGGCTCCTGGGTGCAGCTCACCCGGGACATACCCGGCCTCGCGGAACCGTTCGCCAAATCGGCCGCCGAGCTGCGGATCCCGGTGGAGACCGGGGCCTCGGACGCGGCCGGCTGGCCCTCCCCCGGGCCCGGGATCTTCGTGATGCCACAGCCCGGGGCCGACGCGGGCGGGTCGTTCCACCCGGAGGACACCCGGCTCAGCACCTGGTACCACGCCCACCGGTACTCGGGCACCACGGCCATCGTCGAAGTCCCCATGTGGGCCTCGGACCTGGTGGACGACCCCGCCCCGCACCCGGATCCGCGCGGCGCCCTGCGGATCCTGGCGGGGCGGCTCACCGCGGACGCCGCGCTGGTGGCCCGCGTACGGGACCGGGTGCAGGGGCCGCCGGAGCCGGGCACGGACTCCGGCACGGACTCTGGCGCGGGCCCCGGCGCGGATTCCACTGCGGACTCCGACTCCGCCGCGCTGCTGCGCGCCGTGGACTGGACGCTCGCGCTGATCCCCCACATCACCGTGGAGTGGACGGGCGGCGGGGCCCCCGCCGAGGCCACGGCGGCCTCGATCGGCAGCATCGACGCCTTCGGGCGGCGGCTGTCGCTGCGCGCCGCCGCGATGCTGCTGCGGGTGCTCCGGACCCAGGACCACCCGGCCGCCCCGGGGCTGGACCGGCTCGTCACCGGCTGGTGCGAGGAGTTCGCCGCCCGGTTCCGGGCGCGCCGGATCCCGGTGGCCACCCAGGTCGAGCACCAGAGCCGCACGGTCCTGGCGGCGTACGAGCGGCTCGTGACGGAGGGACTCGACGGACCGGACGGAGCCGACGGACCGGGTGGACCGGACGGCGCCGACCGGCTGGGCGAACCCGGCGGGGCGGTCAGTGCCTAGCGGCGGCCGCCGGCTTCCCGGGCGGCGGTACGGACAGGGCGTAGCGGCGCTTGGGCGAGCCGGTGGCGCCGAGCCGGTCGTAGAAGCGGATCGCGCCCTCGTTCCAGTCCGGGGTCTGCCACTGCACCTGGTCGAGGCCGAGCTCGCGGGCGAGGTCCGCCACCCCGCCCATCAGGGCCGCGCCGAGACCGTGGCCGCGGGCCTCCTCGGCGAGGTAGAGGCAGTCCATGTGGAGGTAGTGCCGGGCGTCCCAGAACGCGAACTCGGCCGAGCAGGCGGCGTATCCGGCCACCGAACCGTCCGGGGCCTCGGCCAGCAGCACCCACAGCCGGGCGCCGTCCGCGAACAGCTGAGGACCGAGCCGGTCGGCGAGGTCCGGGGGCCGGGGCGCGGACTTCTCGTACGCGACGTGCTCGTGGACGAGCTCGACGAGGCGGGGCAGGTCCTCGGGGCGCGCGGCGCGCACGACGGGCCGGTGTTCCTTGGGGTCTTCAGCTTCCATGGGCACCATCATCGGGCCCGGCACGATCCGCGGGACGGACACCCCCTAGGAGTTGTCGTCAAAGTGTCACGCCCACATCAGGAGCGATGCGAGGGTGACGGCTGCTTGGTAGGCCTGGGCGGTCTTGTCGTACCTGGTGGCGA
>NZ_LGDB01000256.1:0-20708 GCF_001279655.1 Streptomyces sp. WM6372
GTCGACCTCGTGCCTACGCCCTGCCCGGCTGCCTGCCCCCTGCTCCGCCGGTCGACGTCCCGCTTCTGCCCTGGCGGCTGCCCTCCCGCTCCGCCGGTCGACCTGCCGCTCCCGCCCCCGCGGCTCCTGCCCCCTGCCCCGCCGGTCGACCTCGTGCCTATGCCCTGCCCGGCTGCCTGCTCCCTGTTCCGCCGGTCGACGTCCCGCTTCTGCCCTGGCGGCTGCCTTCCCGCTCCGCCGGTCGACCTGGCGCTCCCGCCCCCGCGGCTTCCCTCCCCCGGGCGGGTCCGGGGGAGGGAGGTGGGCGGAGCGTGGCAGCCTTGGGCTGGCTCCCGCCGACCGACACCGCTTCCGCACCGCCTTGGACCCCGATGCCCCCTTCCGCAGATCCCAGCCGCCCCGCCCGCCGCAGTCTGGGGCGCGGGCCGGGCGCCCAGGCCCCTCAGGGGCCGCGGGAGCCTCACGCGGCCCCTGAGGGGCCTGTGGCGCCAGGGCCGGGCGGGGACGCCGCCGAGCCCCCCGCGCCCACGGAAGCCCCCGCTGAGGCCCCGCAGGAGCCCGTGGAGGGCGGAGCGGAAGCGGCCGCTGTCGGCGGAGCCGAAGCGGCCGCCGTCGTGCCGGACCCGGCCGGGGTCGTCGGGGGGCAGTCCGACGGGCGGTTCACCCTGCGGCTGGCCAACTTCGAGGGGCCCTTCGACCTGCTGCTCCAGCTGATCTCCCGGCACAAGCTCGACGTCACCGAGGTGGCCCTGTCCAAGGTCACCGACGAGTTCATGGCGCACATCCGCGCCATGGGCCCCGACTGGGACCTCGACCAGACCACCGAGTTCCTCGTGGTCGCCGCCACCCTCCTCGACCTGAAGGCCGCCCGCCTGCTGCCCGCCGCCGAGGTCGAGGACGAGGCGGACCTCGCCCTGCTGGAGGCCCGCGACCTGCTCTTCGCCCGGCTGCTCCAGTACCGCGCGTACAAGCGGATCGCCGAGATCTTCGAGCAGCGTGCCGAGAGCGAGGGCCGCCGCTACCCGCGCACCGTCGGCCTGGAGGAGCACCACGCCGCGCTCCTGCCCGAGGTCGTCATCAGCATCGGCGCCGAGGGGTTCGCCCGGCTGGCGGTCAAGGCCATGCAGCCCAAGGCCAAGCCCCAGGTCTACGTGGACCACATCCACGCCCCGCTCGTCAGCGTGCGGGAGCAGGCCGGGCTGGTGGTCGCGCTGCTCAAGGCGCGCGGCGAGGCCACCTTCCAGGAGCTGACCGAGGACGCCGAGGACACCCTCACCGTCGTCGCGCGCTTCCTGGCCCTCTTGGAGCTCTACCGGGAGAAGGCGGTGGTCCTCGACCAGGAGGAGGCCCTGCGGACGCTCACCGTCCGCTGGAGCGGCGGGGACGGCGACGGGATGCCGACCGTCACCGACGAGTTCGACCGGATCGTGGAGGTCAAGGAATGAGCGACGTGGCCGGGCTCGCGCTGAAGCCCGCCCTGGAGGCCGTCCTCATGGTCGTGGATGAGCCCGCGACCGAGGCGCACCTCGCCAAGGTGCTGGACCGCGCCCCGCGCGAGGTCGCGGACGCCCTGCGCGAGCTGGCCGACGAGTACACCGTCCAGGGGCGCGGCTTCGAGCTGCGGCTCGTCGCCGGCGGCTGGCGGTTCTACACCCGGGCGGAGTACTCGGACGCCGTCGAGCGCTTCGTACTGGACGGCCAGCAGGCCCGGCTGACCCAGGCGGCCCTGGAGACCCTGGCGGTGGTCGCGTACCGCCAGCCGGTCAGCCGTTCGCGGGTCTCCGCGGTCCGCGGAGTGAACTGTGACGGGGTCATGCGGACCCTGCTCCAGCGCGGTCTGGTGGCCGAGGCGGGCACGGAACCCGAAACAGGTGCGATCCTGTACAGGACGACGAACTACTTTCTGGAGCGGATGGGCCTGCGCGGCCTGGACGAGCTCCCGGAGCTCGCGCCCTTCCTCCCCGAGGCGGACGCGATCGAAGCCGATACGCAAGAGGGTGTTCCGTCGTTCGATCCGGATGCACCGGATACCGATGAAGACGACAAGACGACGGAACTTTGATGCGAAGCAGCGGCAACGGCAACGGTGGCGGCAACAGGAACAGCGGCGGCGGTGGTGGCGGGCGCGGTAACACCCGCGGCGGCTCCTCCTCCGGCGGCGGTGGCTACCGCGGCGGCAGCTCCAGCGGCGGAGGCGGCCAGCGCGGCGGCTCCGGCAGCGGTGGATACCGCGGCGGGAGCTCCGGCGGCGGCTCCTCCTCCGGCGGTGGCTACCGCGGCGGGAGCTCCAGCGGCGGCGGCTACAGCGGCGGCGGCGGCTACGGCGGCGGCTCCGGCTCGGGCGCCCCGCGCGACCGGGACCGTGACCAGGCCCCGCAGCGGCCCCGCAACCCCCGCCCCGAGGAGCGCCGCTACGACGTCGGCCCCGAGGGCGAGCGCAGCCGCGGCGGCGCCAAGGCCGGCGGCGGCGGTGCCCGCGGCGCGGGCGACGGCAACCGTGGCGGCGGTGCCCGCGGCGACGCGGCGCGCGGCGGCGCCAAGGGCGGTCCCCGCACCTCCAAGACCCCCGGCATCGGCGGAGCCGGCGGCCCGCGCCGCGGCCCCGGCAGCCGCAGCGGCCAGTCCCGCCCCCGCGAGCTGGACGCGCGGATCGAGGAGCGCGTGCGCGACCGGTACGCCGACAAGCCCGTGATCAAGACCCCGAAGACCTTCCCGGGCGCCGAGCAGGAAGGCGAGCGCCTGCAGAAGGTGCTCGCCCGTGCCGGCATGGGATCGCGCCGCGCGTGCGAGGAGCTCATCGAGCAGGCCCGCGTCGAGGTCAACGGCGAGATCGTGCTGGAGCAGGGCAAGCGCGTCCAGCCGAAGGACGAGATCAAGGTGGACGGCCTGACGGTCGCCACCCAGTCGCACCTGTTCTTCGCGCTGAACAAGCCCGCCGGCGTCGTCTCCACCATGGAGGACCCGGACGGCCGCCAGTGCCTCGGGGACTACGTCACCAACCGCGAGACCCGGCTCTTCCACGTCGGCCGGCTCGACACGGAGACCGAGGGCATCATCCTGCTCACCAACCACGGTGAGCTGGCCCACCGCCTCACGCACCCGAAGTACGGCGTGAAGAAGACGTACGTCGCCGCCATCACCGGCCCGCTGCCGCGCGACATCGGCAAGAAGCTCAAGGACGGCATCGAGCTGGAGGACGGCTACGCCCGCGCCGACCACTTCCGCGTCGTCGACCAGGTCGGCAAGAACTACCTGGTCGAGGTGACCCTCCACGAGGGCCGCAAGCACATCGTCCGCCGCATGCTGGCCGAGGCCGGCTTCCCGGTCGAGAAGCTGGTCCGGACCTCCTTCGGCCCGATCGAGCTCGGCGACCAGAAGTCCGGCTGGCTGCGCCGCCTGACCAACACCGAGGTCGGCATGCTCATGCGCGAGGTCGGTCTGTAACCCCCCGCCCCACGGCTCGGAGAAGCCCGCAGTGCCCACGTGGCACTGCGGGCTTTTCGCTTGTCAGGGACCCGTCCCGCTGTTTATAGTCAACATGACTATTAAAGAACGAGGGGGGTCGGCCGTCATGAGCTGGACCGAAATCCTGGGCTTCGCCACCGGAGCCCTGTGCGTCTGGCTCGTCGCCCGGCAGCACGTCGCGAACTGGCCCATCGGCATCGCGAACAACGTCTTCTTCATCGTGCTCTTCGCCCAGTCCGGCCTGTACGCCGACGCCGGGCTCCAGATCGTCTTCATCGCCCTCGCCGCGTACGGCTGGTGGTCCTGGACCCACGGGGGTGGACCAGGAACCGCCGAGGCCCTGCCGGTGCGCCGCACCACGCGCACCGAATGGGCCGTACTGGCCGCGGCGGGGGCGGTGGGGGTGCTCGGGCTCACGCTCCTGCTGGGCCGGGTCACCGACTCCACCGTCCCGTTCTGGGACGCGCTGACCACCGGGCTCTCGCTCATGGCCACCTACGGCCAGTGCCGCAAGCTCGTCGAGTCGTGGTGGCTGTGGATCGCCGCCGACCTCGTCTACATCCCGCTGTACGCGTACAAGGGCCTGTACCTGACCTCGGCCCTGTACGTCGGCTTCCTCGCCCTCTGTGTGGTCGGCCTGCTCGGCTGGCGCCGTACGCTGCCGGCGCGGGGCGCCCGTACGGCGGCGGAGGCGACGGCATGAGGCGGTACGCCCACGGGCTGGTCCTCGGCAAGTTCTACCCGCCGCACGCCGGGCACCACCACCTCGTGCGCACCGCCCAGGAGCAGTGCGAGCGGCTGACCGTGCTGGTGTGCGCGGCCTCGGTGGAGTCGGTGCCGCTCGCCGACCGGGTGGCGTGGATGCGCGAGGCGCACCCGGGGGCCGAGGTCGTCGGCGCGGTCGACGACATCCCGGTCGACCTGCACGACCCGGCCGTCTGGGAGGCGCACATGGCGGTCTTCCGGGGCGCGGTGCCGGGGCGCGTCGACGCCGTCTTCACCTCGGAGGAGTACGGGACGGAGCTCGCCCGGCGGTTCGGGGCCGAGGAGGTCTGCGTGGACCCCGGGCGTACCCGCTTCCCCGTCTCCGGTACGGCGGTACGGGCGGACCCCGTCGGGAACTGGGAGTTCCTGGGGCCGGGCGTACGGGCGGCCCTGACCCGGCGGATCGTCGTGCTCGGCGCCGAGTCGACCGGTACGACCACCCTGTCGCGGGTGCTCGCGGCGCACTACCGGGCGCGCGGCGGGGTCTGGGCCGCAACGGGCTGGGTCGCGGAGTACGGGCGCACGTACAGCGAGGAGAAGCTGGCGGCCGCGCGGGCCGCGGATCCGGCGGCGACCTGGGAGGACGTGTCCTTCCGGTCGGAGGAGTTCCCGGTGATCGCCCGCCGGCAGGACGCGGAGGAGGAGCGGGCGGCCCGGGCCGGTTCGCCGGTGCTGATCTGCGACACCGACTCCTTCGCGACCGGCATCTGGCACGAGCGGTACATGGGAGGGCGGAACGAGGAGGTCGAGAAGACCGCCTCGCTCACGCACCGGGACCTGTACCTGCTGACAGACCACGCGGACGTGCCGTTCGAGGACGACGGTCTGCGCGACGGCGAGCACCTGAGGCCGTGGATGACGGACCGCTTCCGCGAGGAACTCGCGCGCACGGGCAGGCGTTTCCTGACCGTGCGCGGGGACCGCGAGGCGCGGCTGGCGACGGCCGTCGCGGCGGTCGACGAACTGCTGGCCGGGGGATGGCAGTTCGCGGACCCCCTGCCGGAGCACCGATGAAGGGGTACGACCGCTACGCCTACGAACCGTTCGCGGTGACGGTCGACCTGGCGGTGTTCACGGTCCGCGGCGGGGCGCTGCACGTGCTGCTGATCCGGCGCGGGCAGGAGCCGTACGAAGGCGCCCGGGCCCTGCCCGGCGGCTTCCTGCTGCCGAGGGAGTCCGCCGAGACGGCGGCCCGCCGGGAACTGGCCGAGGAGACCGGCCTGTCGGAGGCGGTCGTCTCCGCGCTCCACCTGGAACAGCTGCGCACGTACAGCGATCCGGACCGCGATCCGCGGATGCGGGTCGTCTCCGTGGCCTTCACCGCCCTGGTCCCGGACATGCCGGAGCCGGCGGCGGAGGGCGGCGGCGACGCGGACGGGGCGAGCTGGGTGCCGGTGGGGGAGGCCGCGGACCTCGCCTTCGACCACGAGGCGATCCTGGCGGACGCCCGGTCCCGGGTCGGCGCGAAGCTGGAGTACACCTGCCTGGCCACCGGGTTCTGCCCGCCCGAGTTCACCCTCGGGGAGCTCCGGTCCGTCTACGAGACCGTCTGGGGCACCGCCCTGGACCGGCCGAACTTCCGCCGCAAGGTGCTGGCCACCCCCGGCTTCGTCGAGGCCGTGCCGGGGGCGGCCCGGCTGACCGGAGGCCGCGGCAAACCGGCCGCGCTGTACCGGGCGGGCCCGGCGACCGCCCTCCATCCGCCCCTGCTCCGCCCCATGGAAGGACACGAGAAATGACTCCGATTCCGAAGAAGCGGCCGGCGACGGGGGCCCTGCTCGGCCTCGCCCTGGGCGACGCGCTGGGCTTCCCGACGGAGTTCAACGACGTCCCGTCGATCCTGGCGAAGACCGGCCCGTGGCGCGAGATGCGGCTGCCGAGCCCGGCGATCGTCACGGACGACACCCAGATGACGCTGGCCCTGGCGCGCGGCATGCGGACGGCGGCGGAACGCGGGCCCCTGGACCCTGATCTCCTCACGGGCCCGGTCCGGGAGGAATTCGTCGACTGGTACCACTCCCCGGAGAACAACAGGGCGCCCGGCAACACCTGCCTGCGGGCCTGCAGCCTGCTGAACGACCCTTCCCGGGACTGGCGGGACGCGAGCCAGCTCGGCTCGAAGGGGTGCGGGGCGAACATGCGAGTGGTCCCGGTGGGCCTGGTGCCCGGCTGGACGGAGGAGGAGCGGGCCGGCGCGGCCCAGCTCCAGTCGGCCCTGACCCACGGCCACCCGACGGCCCTCGCGGCCTCCGACCTGACGGCCCGGGCGGTGTACCTCCTCGCACAGGGCGCCGAGGTGACGGGCCTGGTCGGGCAGCTGCGCTCGTACGCCCTGCACCACCGCACCCGCTACCACGAGCGCTGGCTGGGCGACCTGTGGACGCGCACGGCGTCGGATGCCTCGCCGGAGTCCTTCATGGCCCGGGGCTGGGACGAATGCCTGGCCGTCCTGGACCGCCTGACGGCGGCCCTTCGAAACCCCTCCCCGGAAACGGACCCGTGCCTGACGACGGGCGACGGCTGGATCGCGGAGGAAGCCCTCGCCACGGCCCTCCAGTGCTTCCTCCTCTTCCCGGAAGAACCCCTGACGGCCCTGCGCCGCGCGGCCTGCACGAAGGGCGACTCGGACTCGATCGCCTGCCTGGCCGGCGCCTTCGCGGGTGCCCACCTCGGCGCGGACGTCTGGCCCCGCGACTGGGAGGCCCGCATCGAATACCGCGAGGAACTCCTGGCCTTCGGCACCCTCTGGGATGCGTGATCCATGCTGGACGCACGGAGCATCGACCTGACCCCCGTGGTGGCGGAACAGCCCGACCCGCTGCTCTTCGCCACGGTGTCCGGCGCCCACCTGTACGGCTTCCCCTCCCGGGACTCGGACATCGACCTGCGCGGCGCGCACCTGCTCCCGGCCGAGGACCTCCTGGGGCTGCGCGAGCCGGAGGAGACCCGTACCCGCATGTGGGACCGGGACGACGTGGAGCTGGACCTCGTCACGCACGACCTGCGCACATTCGTCCGCCTGATGCTGAACCGCAACGGCTACGTGCTGGAGCAGCTGCTCTCGCCGCTCGTGGTCCACACGACGCCGGCGCACGAGGAACTGATCGCACTGGCCCCCGGCGTGCTGACCTCCCACCACGCGCACCACTACCGCGGGTTCGCCCGTACCCAGTGGCGGCTCTTCGAGAAGGCGGCCGAGCTCAAGCCGCTGCTCTACGCGTTCCGGGCGCTGCTCACCGGGATCCACCTGATGCGGTCGGCCGAGGTGCAGGCGCACCTGCCGACCCTGCTGACCGAGGTGCCGGAGGCGCCCCCGTACCTTGCCTCGCTCATCGAGGCCAAGGTCGCCGCCGAGCACGGCGGTTACCAGGGGCCGGCCCTCGACGGCGTGCGGCAGGACCTCGGGGCGCTGCACGCGGTGCTGGACACCGCGCAGGCGGGCTCCGCGCTGCCCGAGCACGGGTCGGCGTACGACGCCCTCGACGCGTTCGTGGTCCGGCGGCGGACCCTACGCGGCTGACGCGCGGCGGGCGCGCAGGAGGAAGTCCTCCACGCGGGCGCGGTCCGGTTCCGCGGGGAGGGGGGTGGTGGTGAGAGCCGTGTCCGACTCCTCCCGGAGGCGGGTCATCCAGGCGTCCGCCTCCGGCCAGGTGAGTTCGCCGTGCTTGACCGCGAGGAGGCGGTCGCGGTGCTCGGTGGCGTCGATCGTCAGGCGGCCCGTGCGCAGCAGGTCGCGGCAGGACAGGAGCAGGCGCAGCAGGTGCATGGCGTGCTTCCAGCGGGGGGCGCCGTGGATGCGGACGTCCGCGACGAGTTTGGCGTGCTGGGACATCGCGTACCGGGTGAAGGTGGCGTGGACCCGGCGGGACAGGAAGGCCTCCCGGAGGGAGAGGAGTTCCTCGCCCGGCGGGGTCAGCCGTTCCACCAGCGGGGAGTGCAGGCACTCCAGGATGTTCGGGTTGGCGCGCAGGGCGAGTTCGCAGAAGCGCTCCAGCTCCCAGGAGAACTCCTCCTCCCGCGGGCCCTCCACGTGCGTCGGCGGCTTCTCGAAGCGCCAGAAGAGCGGCGTCGGGGCGAGGTAGACGCCGCGCCGGTCGGTGTCGCTCGCCTCCGTCGCCAGGCCGAACGCCCGGGAGCCCATCACGCACGCGTAGATCGTGTGGTCGCGTACGAGGGTGAGGGCTTCCGGGGGCGTGGTCGGCTCGTTCATCCCCGGAGACTAGGCCGGGGCGGCCGGGCTAAGCGAGCGAGATATTTCCGTCCGGGGCCACCGTGATCTGCTTCTCCGCCAGGGGGCGGGTCGCCGGGCCGTGGGCCACCGCGCCGTCCGTGATCTGGAACTTGCTGCCGTGGCAGGGGCAGTCGATGGTGCCGGCCTCGACCTTGTTCACCAGACAGCCCTGGTGCGTGCAGACCGCCGTGAAGCAGCGGAAGGACCCGGCCGTGGGCTGGGTGACCACCAGCTTCTCCTCCTTGAGGACCGTGCCGCCGCCCACCGGCACCGCAGAGGACTTGAGCAGCGCCTTGCCCGTTCCCCCTCCCGTCGAGGGGGAAGCGGACGGCGTGGCCGCCGCCTCAGGGGTGGAGGGGCTGCCGGGCTCGCTCTTCGGCTTCTTGTCCTCGCCGCCGCACGCGGTGAGCGTGCCGCCGGCCAGCGCGACGGCTGCTCCTGCCGCCAGTACCGTACGGCGGGCCGTCGGCGTGGGGTCGCTCATGGGGTGCTCCTCGATCGGGTCGCTCCGGGATGGCGAGCAGCATCCTGGCGCCTCCGGGGCCCCAGGAGAAGCCCCCGCGCCGCCCGGCTCAGGAGCCCGGTTCCCACGGGACCAGTTCCGCCGGGCCGCCCGCAGTACGCACGACCTCCCAGAGGCGGACCACGGCCGCCCGGTCCAGCGGGCCGTGCACGTGCGGGTAGCGGCCGCCCGATTCACCCTCGCGGCGGACCTCCGAGGTCAGGGCCCGCTCGTCCAGCTCGACGGCCAGCAGCGGACCCGGCACGTCGCGGTAGTGCGCGTCCGCGATCGCGAGCACGGTCGGGCGGTCCGCCGAACAGTGCACGAAGCCCTCCGAGTCGAGCGAGGAGGGGGCGTACGGAAGCTCGGGCGCGGCGGTCCAGTCGGCGAGCGGCACGATGTGGAAGATCATGCCGATCGTTCTACCGCAGGCTCTGCCGAACGCTTGCAGCAAGTGGCGGAATGGAATGGATCGGGTGACATTGTCCGTGTCCCGAACCCTCTCGAAAGGCATGGACGATGGCGGGTAACGACCTCGGCTCCCTTCTGGGCGGCCTCCTCGGAGGCGGCAGCGGCGGCCAGTCAGGCGGCGGCGGCAACATCCTCGGCGCGCTGCTCGGCGCCCTCATGGGCGGCGGTGCGGGCGGGACCCAGGCGGCCGGAGGCGGGAACAATCCGCTCGGCGGGCTGATGGACATGCTCGGCAAGTCCGGTCTCGCCGACCAGGCGCAGTCCTGGATCGGTACGGGCGACAACAAGCCGGTCAGCGGCGCCCAGATCGCCGAGGCACTGCCGGACGACACCCTGCAGCAGGTCGCCCAGCAGGCGGGGGTCAGCCCGCAGGAGGCCGCCGACCAGATCGCGCGGTCGCTGCCGGACGCCGTCGACAAGCTGAGCCCGGCCGGTTCGATCCCGAGCGGGTCGATCGAGGACATCATCCGGCAGCAGAACCTCCAGGCGGACACCCCCTAGGGCCTGCCGCAGCCGAGGGTCCGGCCGCCGTCCCACATGACGGGCTGCCGGGCCCTCTTGACGTGTGCGCTGGCTACTCTGGCCCTGACTTGCCGTTACTCGTCACCCGCACCCCTGGAGCGCCCCCGTGAGAACCGCCGTCGTGATCGGAACCGGACTGATCGGCACCTCCGCGGCGCTCGCCCTGACCGCCCGCGGGATCACCGTCCACCTCGCCGACCACGATCCGGCCCAGGCCCGTACGGCCGCCGCCCTCGGCGCCGGCACCGACGAGGCCCCCGAGGGACAGGTCGACCTCGCGATCGTCGCCGTACCGCCGGCCCACGTGGCGGCTTCGCTGGCCGAGGCGATCGGCCGCGGCGTGGCCCGGGCGTACGTGGACGTGGCCAGCGTCAAGGGCGGCCCGCGCCGGGAGCTCGCGGCCCTCGGCGTGGACGTCACGGCGTACATCGGCACCCACCCGATGGCCGGCAAGGAGCGGTCGGGCCCGCTCGCCGCGACCGCCGACCTCTTCGAGGGCCGGCCCTGGGTGCTGACCCCGACCCGGGACACCGACCACGAGGTGCTCAACCTGGCGCTCGAACTGGTGGCCCTGTGCAAGGCCGTACCGGTGGTCATGGACGCCGACGCGCACGACCGGGCGGTGGCGCTGGTCTCGCACACCCCGCAGCTGGTGTCCAGCATGGTCGCGGCGCGCCTGGAGGAGGCCGACGAGACGGCGGTACGGCTGTGCGGCCAGGGCATCCGCGACGTGACGCGGATCGCCGCCTCCGATCCGCGGATGTGGGTGGAGATCCTCTCGGCGAACCCGGGCCCGGTGGCCGACGTCCTCGCCGGGATCGCCTCCGACCTGGAGGCCACGGTCGACGCGCTGCGCGGGCTCCAGTCGGCGGACGTGGAGGAGCGGCGCGGCGGCGCGGCCGGCATCGAGGACGTCCTGAAGCGGGGCAACGCGGGCCGGGTCCGGGTACCGGGCAAGCACGGCGCGGCGCCCATGGCGTACGAGACGGTCGCCGTGCTGATCAGCGACCAGCCGGGCGAGCTCGCGCGGATCTTCGCCGACGCCGGGCGGGCCGGGGTCAACATCGAGGACGTCCGGATCGAGCACGCCACGGGCCAGCAGGCCGGTCTGGTCCAGCTCATGGTCGACCCGAGGGCGGCCGCCTCCCTCACCGCGGAGCTGCGCGAACGCGGCTGGGCGCTGCGCCAGCAGTAGCCGTCCGGCCCGCCTCCCCGGTACCGGGCGGCCCTTCTCCCCGGTACTGGGCGGCGCCCCTTCCCGGGGCCGGTAACCTTGGAGAGGGGCGCTTTGGCGCGCCCGGACACGTACGCGCAACCAGGAAGGTGCCCGCACCGTGGAAACCGCCGCTCCGTCCGCCGTGATCGTCGCCATCGACGGTCCCTCCGGCACGGGCAAGTCCAGCACCTCCAAGGCCGTGGCCGCCAAGCTCGGGCTGCGCTACCTGGACACCGGTGCCCAGTACCGGGCCATCACCTGGTGGATGATCACCAACGGGATCGACACCGACGACCCCCACGCCATCGCCGTGGCCGCCGGCAAGCCCGGCATCGTCTCCGGTACGGACCCGACCGCGCCCACCATCACGGTCGACGGCCTGGACGCCTCCGGCCCGATCCGCACCCAGGAGGTCACCTCCAAGGTCAGCGCCGTCAGCGCCGTCCCCGAGGTGCGCACCCTGATCACCGAGCTCCAGCGCTCCATCGCCGCGTCGGCCGAGGGCGGGATCGTCGTCGAGGGGCGGGACATCGGCACCACCGTCCTGCCCGACGCCGACCTCAAGATCTTCCTGACCGCGTCCCCCGAGGCCCGCGCCGCGCGCCGCAGCGGTGAGCTGCGCGGCAAGGAGGCCACGGACCTCGCGGCCACCAGGGAAGCCCTGATCAAGCGCGACGCCGCCGACTCGGGCCGCAAGACCTCCCCCCTGGCCAAGGCCGACGACGCCGTCGAGGTCGACACCACCGAGCTCACGCTCGACCAGGTGATCGAGTGCGTCGTGACCCTGGTCGAAGAGCGGCGCGGCAAGTGAGCGGAACGCCCTCCCTCAAGGGTGCGGCGCTCGGCCGGCGGATCGGCATCGGCCTCATGTACGGGCTGTGGAAGCCGCGCGTGCTGGGCGCCTGGCGCGTGCCCGCCTCGGGGCCTGTCATCCTTGCCGTGAACCACGCGCACAACATCGACGGACCGATGGTCATGGGCACCGCCCCGCGGCCGCTGCACTTCCTCATCAAGAAGGAGGCGTACGTCGGCCCGCTCGGCCCGTTCCTGGACGGGATCGGCCAGGTCAAGGTCGACCGTACGGGCGCGGACCGGGGCGCGATCGGCAAGGCGCTCGCGGTGCTGGAGAACGGCGGAGCCCTGGGGATCTTCCCCGAGGGCACCCGCGGCGAGGGCGACTTCGCCTCGCTGCGCGCCGGGCTCGCGTACTTCGCGGTCCGCAGCGGCGCGCCCGTCGTGCCGGTGGCCGTGCTCGGCAGCACCGAGCGCCAGGGGCGGCTGGTCCGCGGACTGCCGCCGTTCAAGAGCCGGGTCGACGTCGTCTTCGGCTCCGCCTTCGACGCGGGCGACGGCACCGGCCGCCGAACCCGTACGGCCCTGGACGAGGCCACCGTACGCATCCAGAGCAGGCTCACCGCCCACCTGGCCGACGCCAAGCGCCTGACCGGGCGCTGAGCGAGACTTGACCTAGTAGTGGAACCGCGCTGCGCGGGCACCACCGACCACCACGAACGACGAGGAACGGACTTCATGAACGACCAGCACGACCACGGAGCGCTTGGCGATGCCGAGTACGCGGAGTTCATGGAGCTCGCCGCGGAGGAAGGCTTCGACGTAGAGGACGTCGAGGGCGCGATCGCGGAGGCGGGCCACGGGCCGCTGCCCGTGCTCGCCGTCGTCGGCCGCCCGAACGTCGGCAAGTCGACCCTGGTGAACCGCATCATCGGCCGCCGCGAGGCGGTCGTCGAGGACAAGCCCGGCGTCACCCGCGACCGCGTCACGTACGAGGCAGAGTGGGCCGGCCGCCGGTTCAAGGTCGTGGACACCGGCGGCTGGGAGCAGGACGTCCTCGGCATCGACGCCGCCGTCGCCGCCCAGGCCGAGTACGCCATCGAGACCGCCGACGCGGTCGTCTTCGTCGTCGACGCCAAGGTCGGCGCCACCGACAGCGACGAGGCCGTCGTCAAGCTGCTGCGCCGGGCCGGCAAGCCCGTCGTCCTGTGCGCGAACAAGGTCGACGGCCAGAGCGGCGAGTCCGACGCCGCCTCCCTGTGGTCCCTGGGCCTCGGCCAGCCGCACCCGGTCTCCTCGCTGCACGGCCGCGGTACGGGCGACATGCTCGACGCCGTCCTGGAGGCGCTGCCCGAGGCGCCCGAGCAGACCTTCGGCGGCACCCCGGTGGGCGGCCCCCGGCGCATCGCGCTCATCGGCCGCCCGAACGTCGGCAAGTCCTCGCTGCTCAACAAGGTCGCGAAGGAGGACCGGGTCGTCGTCAACGAGCTGGCCGGCACCACCCGCGACCCGGTCGACGAGCTGATCGAGCTCGGCGGCGTCACCTGGAAGTTCGTGGACACCGCGGGCATCCGCAAGAAGGTGCACCTCCAGCAGGGCGCCGACTACTACGCCTCCCTGCGTACGGCCGCCGCCGTCGAGAAGGCGGAGGTCGCGGTCATCCTGATCGACACCACCGAGACGATCAGCGTCCAGGACCAGCGCATCATCACCATGGCCGTCGAGGCCGGGCGCGCGATCGTGATCGCCTACAACAAGTGGGACGAGCTCGACGAGGAGCGCCGCTACTACCTCGAGCGCGAGATCGAGACCGAGATGCAGCAGGTCGCCTGGGCGCCCCGGGTGAACGTCTCGGCGCTCACCGGCCGCCACATGGAGAAGCTGGTCCCGGCGATCGAGACGGCCCTCGCGGGCTGGGAGACGCGCGTCCCGACCGGCCGGCTGAACGCCTTCCTCGGCGAGGTCGTCGCGGCCCACCCGCACCCGATCCGCGGCGGCAAGCAGCCCCGCATCCTGTTCGGAACCCAGGCGGGCAGCAAGCCGCCGCGGTTCGTCCTCTTCGCCTCCGGCTTCCTGGAGCACGGCTACCGGCGCTTCATCGAGCGCCGCCTGCGCGAGGAGTTCGGCTTCGAGGGGACCCCGATCCACATCTCCGTGCGGGTGCGCGAGAAGCGCGGCGCGCAGTACAAGAAGAAGTAGGCAGGGGCCGGGAAGAAGGACGCGGCGAGTGTCGGTCCGGGGTCAGTAGCCCCGGCGCGGAGCGGGCGGCAGGGCCGCCGGGATGTGCTGCATCCCGGTGTGGTGCTGCCGCCCGTTGGCGTATGCGGGGCCGGCGGCGCCGTGGTCCGCGGTGCCGGCCGCGGACCCGGCGTACGCGTACGCGGGCTGCGGCGCGGGGGCGTACGAGGCCGGCCACGGGTCCGTCTGCCAGGCGGAGCCGTTCCAGCCGCTCCCGTACGAGCCGCCCCCGTACCCGGAGCCGCTGCTGCCGCCGCCGTACGCCGACCCGCCGCCCGCGTACGAGCTGCCGTACGAGAACGCCGTGAACCCGAGGTCCTCCTCGCCCGTACGGTCGCCCGGCAGGGCCCGGAAGGCGCGCAGGTACTCCGAGTACAGCGTGTCGTAGATCGGGGTGTGCGAGACGGCGGCCGGAGCGCTCTCCCGGTCCCTTGCGGGGCGCATCGGGGAGACGGTGCTCGCGTGGGCAGGGGCGCGGGAGGGGTCGTATGAATGCACGTATCAGCCAACGAACCCGGGGCCCTGCGGATGCGGGCCAGAAGCAGAAAAACGCAGATCGCCGGGGGTGCGCGGGATGGACCGCGTACCCCCGGCGCATACCGCGCCGCCCCCTCGCCGGGGGCGGCGCGGCGTTCCGGATCCCTGCCGGTGGCGCGGTTCAGGCGCCGGAGGTGCCCGCCAGCGGCATCGAGGCCGCCACGAGCTTGCCGCCGGCGGCGGCCTTGTCCAGCGCGTCGCGGAGCAGGTCCTCGCGGGGCTGCTGGCCGATGGAGCCGACCGGGGCGGCGTAGATGAGCACGCGCTGGGTCCTGTTGACGGCGGCCCGCCAGCCGTCGGTGACCGACAGGGCCTGGTGCGCCTGCCACCAGGCGACCTGGCCGCCGCCCTCGGAGCCGGGCTGGAGCACGGCGTGCAGCTGGCCCGCGGCGAGCAGCACCGACCAGCCGGCGAGCGGGGTGGGCGGCTCGGCGGTGTCGGTGACCGGGATGAACCCCTGCTCGATGAGGAGCGGCAGGAAGTCGTCGCCGGGGCCGGTGGTGCCGGGGCGGGCGATCGGCGCGGTCGGCTCGACCACGAGCGCGGGGTGCAGCTCGCCGCCGATCAGGATCAGGCCGCTGGTGATGCCGAGGACGGCCTGGCCGCCGGGCACGTTCTGCGGGGACTCGCCGCCGGCGGGGCTGTCGCCGGTGATGCTGCGGACCGCGCCCTGGAGCTGCTCCTCGGAGACGGTCACGACCTGCGAGGGGATGCAGCCGGCGTGGGCGAAGGCGAGGACGGCCGTCTCCTCGCCGACGAACAGCACCGTGCTGGTGCGGTCGGTCTCGGGGTCCCCGGGGGTGCGGCAGGAGGTGCAGTCGTAGCTGCGCGGTGCGTCGTCGCCGGTGAGCAGCCTCTCGGCTTCTTCGTCACCGATCTCGGCACGTACCTCATCACTGACGTCGAGCATGCGGGGCACGGGCTGGCTCCTCGGACTAGGCGAGCGGGGGCGGCCGGGCGGTTCCCGGCTCGCCGGGCTCAACGGCCGCGAGGCGGCCGGGGTCACGCCGTTGGAGGGAACGGAATCGAACCTGGCCCCCGGAGGGGTGAACGGTCGGCCCGGTGCTTTGTTTTGGTGCCAACTCTTTTCTGCATGTGTGCAGTTGGTGGTCGGAACTGGTCGTTTTCGGGGGTGGTGGCGGCTCCGCCGACCGGGTGGGCCGCGGGACGTGCCGCGTGGCAGGTCCGGGCGGGGGCCGCGGCGCTGCGTAGCGTGGCGCGATGCCCGACCTCCGGATCCGGCGGGCCGCCCCGGCGGCCGCCGCCGCTGCCGCGCTGGCTCTCGTCCTCGTACTCCCGTCGGGGGCCGGCGCGGCCCCGCCGCCCCCCGCGCCCGGGCCCGCGGGGGCGGCCCACCCCGGCTCGCCCGGGATCATCGGGACCGGCCCGGGGGACTGCGGTCCCGGCGGGCAGTGGCCCTGGGACTGCGTGGCCGACTGCGAGAGCAGCGGGCGCTGGGCCGTCAACACCGGCAACGGCTTCTACGGGGGACTGCAGTTCTGGCAGCCGACGTGGGAGGAGTACGGGGGGCTGCTCTTCGCGGCGCGGGCCGATCTGGCCAGCCGGGAGCAGCAGATCCGGGTGGCGGAGGACGTGGTGGGGCTCCAGGGGTGGGACGCGTGGCCGGTGTGCTCGAAGCGGTACGGGCTGGCGGGGCGCATGCACGTGGTCCGGACCGGGGACACGCTGGAGAAGATCGCCCGGCGGTACGGGGTGAAGGGCGGCCGGCAGGCGCTGTACGAGGCGAACCGGGCGGTGATCGGCCCGAAGCCGCAGGCGCTGGTGGTCGGCACGCTGCTGGCGCTGCCGCCGTCGCCACCCGCGCCGGTCCCGGTGCCGAGCCCGGTCACGGTGCCGAGCCCGGTCCGGACGGCACCGGCGGCTCCGGTGGCCCGGCCCACCGCCCCCGCGCCGACACGGACCCCGGCCCCGGCCCCGGTCCCTGCCCCGGTGGCCGTACCCGCCTCCTGACGGGGGCTCGGCCGCGGGGGCGATTCGGACGCGGGCCGGGGTACCGGCAGACTGCTCGCCATGCTGGAGACCTCCGCACGACTGCTCCGCCTGCTGTCCCTGTTGCAGGCCCACCGCGAATGGACCGGCGCCGATCTCGCGGAGCGCCTCGGCGTGACCCCGAGGACGGTGCGGCGCGATGTGGACCGGCTCCGGGAGCTCGGCTATCCGGTGAACGCCAGCCCCGGCACCGGCGGCGGCTACCAGCTGGGCGCCGGCGCCGAGCTGCCGCCGCTGCTGCTCGACGACGACGAGGCCGTCGCCGTCGCGGTGGGCCTGCGGACGGCCGCCGGGAACGGCGTCGAGGGGATCGGGGAGGCTTCCGTACGGGCGCTCGCCAAGCTGGAGCAGGTGCTGCCGGGGCGGCTGCGGCGGCGGGTGTCGGCACTCAACGAGTTCACCGTGCCGATGCTGCGCGGGCCGGGGCCGGCCACCGTCGACCCCTCCGTGCTGACCGGGCTCGCCGCCGCGTGCCGGGACAGCGAGCGGCTGCGCTTCGACTACCGGGACCACGGGGGCACCGTCAGCCGCCGTGCGGTGGAGCCGCACCGGCTGGTGTGCACCGAGCGGCGCTGGTACCTGGTCGCCTGGGATCTGGACCGGGAGGACTGGCGGACCTTCCGCGCCGACCGGATCGAGCCCAGACCGCCGCACGGGCCGCGGTTCACCCCGCGTCCGGCGCCCGCCGAGGACCTCGCCGCGTACGTGTCGCGCGGTGTGGCGCAGGCCGCGTACGCGGCCAAGGCGGTGCTGAGGCTGAAGGTGCCGGCGGAGGCGGCGGCCGCGATCGTGGGGCCGAGCCAGGGGGCCCTGGAGCCGATCGACGCCGAGAGCTGCCTGCTGCGCACGGGGGCCGTGAACCTCGACGTCCTCGTCATTCACGTCATGCTGCTCGGCTGTGAGTTCGAGGTGCTGGAGCCGCCGGAGCTGACGGACCGGATCAGAGCGGCCCGGGACCTTCTCGGGCGGGCCGTGGAGAAGATGTAAGGAAACCGAGGGGGTTCACACCCTGCGGCGCCGGGCGTCCGAGGCAATCCCCGGGGAAATTCCGGGGGTCCCGGACGGAATGCGAAACAGGATGTACGGACGGCTTGTCGCGGGCCGGAAAAAGAATGGCGCGCGGACGCTTTCACGGTGCTTCGGATGGAGCAGCGCGCGTCAAAGAACTGTCGACATTCCGTGACACAAGCGTGACCCGGGACGGACGAACCTCCGGGCGCTGCGCTGACGTTCCGGTCGGATGTACTGCGGAACCACCGAAATGGCCGAGGCGGGCCGGGTGGTGACCCGGCCCGCCTCGGTGGTGCGGGGTGAGGATGTGCGTACCGCCCCGCGGCGGCGCGTACGGACTCGTCGTACGGCCTGCGTTGTCGTACGCGGCGGGTGTCAGCCGCCGGTGGCGGGTCGGGCCGCGGCCCGGCCGGTGGGCCGCTCGGTGTGCGCCGGGCGGCGGCTGCCGACCGGCGTGACCGGGGTCCGCTCGGACCGGATCAGGTGCGGCCGGCCGGAGACGTGCGCGGCGGGCCGGGGCACCGGGGCGTGCCCGGGGCCCGCGACGGCCGCCTGTGCGGCCGCCGGGACGGGCACGGCGGCCGGCTCCTGCGGACCGGCGGCGGCTGCCGCCGGTCCGGCTGTGGCGGCGTCACCGGCGAGCCGGAGCTGCCACTTGCCGCCCGCGGAGAGCAGCGGGGTGAGCGCGGTGGCGACCGGGACGGGCACGGTTCCGGTCTCCAGGCGGCGGCGCAGCCGCTCCCGCAGCGCGAAGACGCGGGCCTCGACAGCGGCGATCAGCGGCTCGAACCAGGGCAGCGCCAGCATGATCAGCAGGCCGGCGGTCCAGCCGAGCAGGACGTCGCTCACCCAGTGGGTGCCGAGGTACACGGTGGTGGCGCCGACGCTCAGCGAGACGACCGCGGAGAGGATGGACAGCACCCGGCGGGTGACCGTGGTGGACGCCAGATAGGCCAGGATCCCCCAGGTCACGACGGCGTTCGCGGTGTGGCCGGAAGGAAATATATCGCCGCCGGCGAAGAGTTCGGCGGAGCCGATCTGCGTGGCGTAGTGCGGACCGAGCCGGCCGAGGCCGAGCTTCACCGAGCCGACGGTGATGTTGAGCAGGAGCAGGGCGACGCCGAGGGCGATCAGCGGGCGCAGGGTGTGCTGGCGCCAGGAGCGCCAGCCGAGCCAGGCCGCGACCATCACCGCCGTGGGCCCGCGCTGGCCGAGGACGACCAGGTAGTCGAGAAAGGCGTGGATCTGCGGCCACTGCTCGTAGGGCCGGAAGAACATGACCTGCCAGTCCAGGCGGACGAGCCAGGACGTGGTCAGGACGGCCACCACGATCGCGAGGTAGAACGCGAGGGTCGATCCGAGGAGCACGACGCGGTGCCGGCTCATCTGCGGTGTTTGCAGATGAGCCGGTCGCTCTGGTTCCCGGTCCAGCCGGGCGAACACCCGCTCCAGACGGGTCAGGATTTGGTCGGTACGCACTCAATCGACGTTACCGCGCGCCGATGGGCGGCCCGGTCGAATCACGGGCTTTGTGATGACCATGTGATGTGGAGTTGGTCTCACGCGGCGCTTAATTCCTGGCATTCAGGCATTAGTTGGAGGCGTCTTGATCCATTGCCCTGGCCATTCTTTCGCATACTTAGCCGCGCTTTATCGCCGCAGCTCAATTACTTTGCTGAAAGATGGATCGGAATGATCCATTCCGTTACGTGGCTCCGCCGTCGGCGCCGGGCCGGTCTCTACGGAGGCCCCGACCCGTTCAGCCAGAAGGCCCCGTACACCGCCGACGCCAGTGCCACCGCGCCCAGCACCGCGACCGCCCGCCCCGTCCGCCACCGGGCCAGCGCCACCGCCGCCGGCAGCAGCAGCGGGAACGCCGGGAGCAGCAGCCGCGGCTTGGAGCCGAAGTACCCCGACGCGCACAGCGCCAGGGCGACGACGATCCCGCAGTAGACGAGGAGCGCGGCCGGCTGGCGCTGCCGTACGCACAGCCAGTACAGCCACAGCACCAGCGCGACCCCCGCGATCAGCCCGATCCCGGCCGCGGCGCCGGCGGGGGAGGAGGCCAGCTTCGCCCCGATGAACCGGGCGAACGCCCACCCGCCGTCGAAGCCGTTGCCCCAGCCGCCCTGCACGTCCAGGTAGCCGAGCAGCCCGCCGCCGGTGCGCGCCCCGACCCACAGCACGTACGCGGCCGCGCCCAGCGGGGCCAGTACGACTCCCGCCGCCATCCGCCAGCTCCGCTCCCCGCGCCGCCGGGCCAGGGCGGCCGCCACCCAGACCGCCGCCACCACCGCGGCGCCGACCGGGCGGGTCAGCCCCGCCCCGGCCGCGAGCAGGCCGGCCGTCAGCCACCGGCCGCGCAGGGCCCCGTACAGGGCCCAGGCCGCGAGGGCCGTGAACAGCGACTCGCTGTAGGCCATGGACTGCACGATCCCGACGGGCAGCGCGGCCCACACCCCGGCGGCGAACACCCCGGCCCGGCGGCCGTGGAGGAGGTCCGCGACCGCGAAGATTCCCCAGGCCGCCGCGAGCCCGGCCACCACCGAGACCACCAGGCCGGCGGAGCCGTACGACAGCCCGGTCGCCGCCGCGACCAGCCGTTCCAGCCAGGGCAGCAACGGGAAGAAGGCGAGGTTCGAGTGCACGTCCCCGTTCGGGAGGAGCACCTCGTACCCGTACCCCTCGGCGGCGATGCGGGCGTACCAGAGCGAGTCCCAGCGCGCCGACAGCAGCGTGTGCGGGCTGCTGCCGGCGGCCGCGCACCAGAGCGCGAGCACGGCCAGCCCGAGCAGCCGGACCGCCGCGAAGACGGCCAGGGCGGGCGCGGCCCGGCGAAATCCAAGATCTTCCACGGGCATGATTATCGGTGGCGCCCGTGCGTGCCGTCGGCGCAGAACCACGGGTCGTGACCGCGCGTGTACGCGGAGGAGGGGAGAGGGGGAGGG
>NZ_LGDB01000257.1:0-20625 GCF_001279655.1 Streptomyces sp. WM6372
GCCCCGGACCCGGCCCCCGCGCCGCAGCCCGCGCCCGCACCCCCGCAGGCCCCCGCGCCCGCCTCTGCCTTCGCACCGCCCATGCCCATGCCCATGCCCCCCGGCGCCCCCTCCTTCGGCTCGCCGGTGGCGCCGGTACCGCCCGGGAGCGCCTGGGGCGCCCACCCCGGCGCCGCCCCTGGCAACCCGTGGGGCACGCCCCCGCCGGCCACCACCAACGGCCTGGCCGTCGCCGCCCTCACCCTCGGCATCGCGGCCGTGGTCATCGGCATCATCCCGTTCCTCTTCTGGGCGGGCGGCATCCTCGCCGTGGTCGGCATCGGCATCGGCATCGGCGCCCTCGTCCGCGCCTCCAAGGGCGCCGGCCGCAAGGCGATGGCCGTCACCGGCACGGTCTTGGCCGTGCTCGGCCTCGCCGCCTCGGCCGGAGGCCTCTTCCTCACCGGCTACGTCGTCACGAACGTGGCCGACAAGAAGCTCCGCGAGGGCTGGGAGGTCCCGTCCGACCTCGACGCCGACGTGCCGCCGCTCCCGGCGCCGTCGCCGACCCCCTCGCCCTCCCAGGTCCCCGGCATCAACTCCCCGCTGCCGTTCGGCGAGACGTACACGTACCCCAACGGCATCAAGGTGACCCTCTCGAAGCCGAAGAAGTACGTCACGAAGAACAAGTACTCCACGGTCGGCAACGCGGTGGAGTTCACGCTCACCATCACCAACAACTCCACCGAGACCCACAACGTCATCTACGCGGTGCCCAACGTCCGCGACGACAAGGGCATGACCGCCAAGCTCGCCTTCGACGGCGGCGACGTCCCGAAGATGATCAGGGGCGACATCCTGCCGGGCGAGTCCGCCAGCGGGATCCTGGCGTACGAGGTCCCCGAGGGCACCGACCACCTCTCGGCCGACATCTCCCCCGGCATCCGGCTGCCCAGCGCGAAGTTCAGCGGCTCGATCGGCTGACCGGAACACGGCGGAAAGCACTGCGGAAAACACCGCGAGAGGCACGGACCCCAGGACATCGCGTCAGAAAGACGATTACACTGGGTCCGTGCCTCAACTTCGCCTCGCTCTGAATCAGATCGACTCGCAGGTCGGCAACATCGCCGCCAACGCCGACTCGGTCGTCCACTGGACCCGGCACTCCGCCGAGCAGGGCGCCCACCTGGTGGCGTTCCCGGAGATGATGCTGACCGGGTACCCCGTCGAGGACCTCGCCCTGCGCGCCTCCTTCGTCGAGGCCTCCCGTACGGCGCTGCGCGAACTCGCGGAGCGGCTGGCGGCCGAGGGCTTCGGCGGACTGCCGGTCGTCGTCGGCTACCTCGACCGTACGGAGCAGGCCGCCCCGCGCCTCGGCCGCCCCGCCGGGTCCCCGGAGAACGCGGCCGCCGTGCTGTACGGCGGGAAGGTCGCCCTCCGGTTCGCCAAGCACCACCTCCCCAACTACGGCGTGTTCGACGAGTTCCGGTACTTCGTGCCGGGCGACACCCAGCCGGTCATCCGGGTGCGCGGCGTCGACGTGGCCCTGGCCATCTGCGAGGACCTCTGGCAGGAGGGCGGCCGCGTCCCGGCCACCCGCTCCGCCGGGGCCGGCCTGCTGATCTCCGTCAACGCCTCCCCGTACGAGCGCAACAAGGACGACCTCCGCCTCGAACTGGTGCGCAAGCGGGCCGAGGAGGCCGGCTGCACCCTCGCCTACCTGGCGATGATCGGCGGCCAGGACGAGCTGGTCTTCGACGGGGACTCGATCGTCGTCGACGCCGACGGCGAGGTCGTCGCCCGCGCCCCGCAGTTCTCCGAGGGCTGCGTCCTCGTCGACCTCGACCTGCCGGCCGCGCGCGCCGACGCCCCCGAGGGCATCGTCGACGACGGGCTGCGGATCGACCGCGTGATCCTCTCCGAGGAGCCGGTGGACCCGTACGAGCCCGTGGTCACCGGTGGGTACGCCGACCGCCTGGACGACGACGAGGAGATCTACGACGCGCTGGTCGTGGGGCTGCGCGCGTACGTCAAGAAGAACGGATTCCGCTCCGTCCTGATCGGGCTCTCCGGCGGCATCGACTCCGCGCTCGTGGCCGCCATCGCCTGCGACGCGATCGGCGCGCAGAACGTGTACGGCATCTCGATGCCCTCGAAGTACTCCTCGGACCACTCCAGGGGCGACGCCGCCGATCTGGCCGACCGGACCGGCCTGAACTTCCGGACCGTGCCGATCGAGCCGATGTTCGACGCGTACATGGGCTCGCTGGGCCTGACCGGCCTGGCGGAGGAGAACCTCCAGTCCCGGCTGCGCGGCACCATGCTGATGGCGGTCTCCAACCAGGAGGGCCACATCGTGCTGGCCCCGGGGAACAAGTCGGAGCTGGCCGTCGGCTACTCCACCCTGTACGGGGACTCGGTGGGCGCGTACGGCCCGATCAAGGACGTCTACAAGACGGACGTCTTCCGGCTCGCGCGGTACCGCAACCGGGCCGCGGACGAGCGCGGCGAGATCCCGCCGATCCCGGAGAACTCCATCGTGAAGCCGCCGAGCGCCGAGCTGCGCCCGGGCCAGGTGGACACGGACTCGCTGCCGGACTACCCGGTGCTCGACGCGATCCTGGAGCTGTACGTGGACCGCGACCAGGGCATCGACGCGATCGTCGAAGCCGGCTTCGACCGCGCGCTGGTCGCCAAGACCCTGCGGATGGTGGACACGGCGGAGTACAAGCGGCGCCAGTACCCGCCGGGCACGAAGATCTCCGCGAAGGGCTTCGGCAAGGACCGCCGGCTGCCCATCACGAACGGCTGGCGCGAGCACGCGTAGCCGCTGCCGCTGCCGTCGCTGCCGCCGGGGTCGAACGGCGGAAAGGGGCCCCGCCGCCGACGCGGCGAGGCCCCTTTCTCACCCGTACGGGCGAACGGGCGTACGGGCTACTGCTTCACGGTCAGCCGCGCGGCGACCGGCAGGTGGTCGCTGCCGGTGCGCGGCAGGGTCCAGGAGGCGTCCGGCTTGATCCCGCGGACCATGATCTGGTCGATCCGGGCCATCGGGAACTGGGCCGGCCAGCTGAACCCGAAGCCGTCGCCCGCCGCGCCCTGCGTGGAGCGCATCTGCGAGGTGACGTCGGACAGGGACCGGTCGTTCATGGTGCCGTTGAGGTCGCCGAGCAGTATGACCTTCTTCAGCGGTTCGGCGGCGAGCGCGTTGCCCAGGGCGGCGGCGCTGTTGTCGCGCTGGTTGGCGGTGAAACCGGCGTTGAGCTTGACCCGCACGGAGGGCAGGTGGGCGGCGAAGACGGCGATCTTGCCGTAGGGGCTGTCCACGGTGGTGCGCATGGCGCGGGTCCAGCCCATCTTGATGTCGACGGGAGCGCTGGAGCTCAGCGGGTACTTGCTCCACACGCCGACCGTGCCCTCGACGGAGTGGTACTTGTACGCGCCCGCAAGGGCCTGCTCGTAGACGGGGACGGCGCTGCCCTTGAGCTCGGTCAGGGCCAGCACGTCGGCGCCGGACCGGGCGATCTGGGCGGCGGTGCCCCGCGGGTCGGGGTTGTCGGCGTCGACGTTGTGGGTGGCGACCATGAGGTTGCCGCCGGAGCCGGACTTGTCGAGGACCAGGCTGCCGAAGAGGTTCACCCAGACCACGGCCGTCAGCAGTATCGCGATCAGCGCGGTCGCCGACTTGCGCACGACGGCGGCGGCGAGCAGGAGCGGCACGGCCAGGCCCAGCCAGGGCAGGAAGGTCTCGGTGAGGCTGCCGAGGTTGCCCACGTCGTTCGGCAGCTCGGCGTGGAAGATCATGATCAGCGAGATCAGGGCGGCCAGGGCCGCGGTCACGATCCCGCGCCGCCAGATGCCCCGGTCGTGGCGCAGCCCGGCCAGTCGGCGCCGGAGGCGGGATCCGGAGGGCTCGGGCTCCGAGCCGCCGTTCCCCGTCTCCGTCATGTACGCCTGTGCCATGCCACTGCCCTCGCTGCCGTGCTCGCGCTCCGTCCCCGCACCTTGACCCTAGGCGATCGACGGAGCCTTCCGTGCCGTTGTTCCGGCCGTACGTCCGGGAGGACGAACTGCCGTGTGGCCGAGGTTCCGCTTGTCACGAAACGCGTACATTGCCTCCCGCGCGCGCCGAACCGCCGGTGAGGGGACCATGAGAGGTCCAAGAGGGGGCCATGAGGGTGCAGGGAGCGCTCCTCGCGTGCGGCAGGAGTGTGACGCACGGGTCCTCTCACCACTTTCGCCACGGCCCTGGCAGGTGCCACCATGGTGGGTGAGTCCGGGGACGCCGTAAGGGCGCCTCGAGATGACATCAAGGAGCAGTTGCAATGACGCATGCCGTTTCGCCTGCCCGCGAAGCCGCCTCCCCCACCCTGTACGGAGGCACGGGCACCCGGCGGATCACCGTCCGCGACCTCAACCTCGCCAAGGAGCGCGGCGAGAAGTGGCCCATGCTCACCGCCTACGACGCGATGACCGCGTCCGTCTTCGACGAGGCCGGCATCCCGGTCATCCTCGTCGGCGACTCCATGGGCAACTGTCACCTCGGCTACGAGAACACCGTCCCCGTGACCATGGACGAGATGACCATGCTGTCGGCGGCCGTCGTACGCGGCACCAGCCGGGCCCTGGTCATCGGTGACCTGCCCTTCGGCTCGTACCAGGAAGGCGCCGTGCAGGCGCTGCGCAGCGCCACCCGCCTCGTGAAGGAGGCCGGTGTCGGAGCCGTGAAGCTGGAGGGCGGCGAGCGTTCGCTGCACCAGACCGAGCTGATCGTGCAGTCCGGCATCCCCGTCATGTCCCACCTCGGCCTGACCCCGCAGTCCGTGAACGCCATGGGCTACCGGGTGCAGGGCCGCGGCGACGAGGCCGCGCACCAGCTGCTGCGCGACGCCAAGGCGGCGCAGGACGCGGGCGCCTTCGCGGTGGTGCTGGAGCTGGTCCCGGCCGAGCTGGCCGCCGAGGTCACCCGGTCCCTGCACATCCCGACGGTCGGCATCGGGGCCGGCGCGGAGTGCGACGCGCAGGTGCTGGTGTGGACCGACATGATGGGCCTGACCGGCGGGAAGATGCCGAAGTTCGTGAAGCAGTACGCGAACCTGCGCGCGACCATGGGCGACGCGGCAAAGGCCTTCGCCGAGGACGTGGTCGGCGGAACGTTCCCGCAGGCCGAGCACAGCTTCCACTGATCGGGTAGCCCCGTACCGACAGCCCGCCGACGCGTCGTCGGCGGGCTGTCGGCTTCCGGCCGCCTTCCGGCCCGCTCCCCGTCGGCTGTGCGTCGGTTGTCTGTCGGTCGGCTGTCGGTGCGTTGTCGGTGGCGGATGGTCCCATGATGGACATGACGCGAAACGACAAGAATCCCGTGAACGGCGCGCACGCCGTCGAGGTACGGGGGCTGGTCAAGCACTACGGCGAGACGAAGGCCCTGGACGGGGTCGACCTGGACGTCCGCGAGGGCACGGTCCTCGGTGTCCTCGGCCCCAACGGCGCCGGCAAGACCACCCTCGTACGCTGCCTCTCCACCCTGATCGTCCCGGACGCCGGGACCGCGACCGTCGCCGGCTACGACGTGGTCCGCCAGCCGCGGCAGCTGCGCCGCACGATAGGCCTCACCGGCCAGTACGCCTCGGTCGACGAGAAGCTCTCCGGCTGGGAGAACCTCTACATGATCGGCCGGCTGCTGGACCTGTCCCGCAAGGACGCCCGGTCCCGCGCCGACGAGCTGCTGGAGCGGTTCTCGCTCACCGACGCCGCCAAGAAGGCCGCGATGAACTACTCCGGCGGCATGCGGCGCCGGCTCGACCTGGCCGCCTCGATGATCGGCCGCCCGGCCGTGCTCTACCTGGACGAGCCGACCACCGGCCTCGACCCCCGCACCCGCAACGAGGTGTGGGACGAGGTGCAGCGGATGGTCGCCGAGGGGGCCACCGTCCTGCTCACCACCCAGTACATGGAGGAGGCCGAGCAGCTCGCGAGCGAGCTGACGGTCATCGACCGGGGCAAGGTCATCGCCAACGGCAAGGTCGACGAGCTGAAGGCCCGGGTCGGCGGCCGGACCCTGAAGATCCGCCCCGTCGCCTCGTCCGACCTGCCGGGCATGGCCCGCTCGCTGGCCGAGGCCGGGCTCGACGGGGTCGCCGGTTCGCAGGCGGTCCCGGACGAGGGCGTGCTGCTGGTCCCGATCCTGAGCGACGAGCAGCTGACCGCCGTGGTCGGCCTGCTGGCCGCCCGCGGGTACGCGATCGCCGACCTCGGCACGTACCTGCCGAGCCTGGACGAGGTCTTCCTGGCCATCACGGGCCAGCGGCCCGCCTCGGTCGAGGACGCGCGGCCGACCGAGCAGAACGAGCACGACGAGCAGACCAAGGGGGTCGCGGCATGAGCACCGGAACCACGACGAAGCCGGCTGCCGCGGCGGCCACCGCGGCCGCGCCGGCGCCGTCCGCGGCAGCGACCGGCGAGGGCCGGATCGGCCTGCGGGCCAATCTGCGGCACATCGGCGCGCTGGTGCGCCGCAACGCCCTGCAGATCAAGCAGGACCCCGAGTCGATGTTCGACGTCCTGTTCATGCCGATCATCTTCACGCTGCTGTTCGTGTTCGTCTTCGGCGGCGCGATCTCCGGCAAGGGCCAGCAGGAGGCGTACGTCAACTACGTCGTCCCGGGCCTGATGGCCATGATGGGCATGAACATCGCCATGGGCGTCGGCACCGGCGTCAACGACGACTTCAAGAAGGGCGTGATGGACCGGTTCCGGTCCATGCCGATCGCCCGGTCGTCCGTCCTCATCGCCAAGATCGTCGTCGAGCTCGGCCGGATGATGGTCGCGATCGCGATCCTGCTCACCGTGGGCTTCATGCTCGGCCTGTCGATCAAGACCTCGGTGTTCGACCTGCTGCTGTCCATCGGCCTGTCGGCGGTCTTCGGCGCCTCGCTGATGTGGATCTTCATCCTGCTCGGTCTCACCATGAAGACCGCGCAGGCCGTGCAGGGCATGGCGATGCTGGTCCTGATGCCGCTGCAGTTCGGCAGCTCGATCTTCGCCCCGCCGTCGACCATGCCCGGCTGGCTGCAGACCTTCACGGACTACAACCCGCTGTCCAACCTGGCCGACGCGGCCCGCGGCCTGATCAACGGCGGTGCGGTCGCCCACCCGGTGACGGTGACCCTGATCTGGTCGGTGGCCATCACGGCGGTCACCATGCCGCTCGCGGTCCGCAAGTTCCGCCAGAAGACCTGATCCGGGCCGGCCGGTCCGTTCCGGATCGCGTCCCGGACGGACCCCGCTCGGGGGACCGGGTCAGATGAGGGCGGTGGCCTCCTCCAGGGTGAGGCCACCGCCTTCGGCGTACGCCGCCTCGTACGCGGCGTCGCCGAGCGCGGCGCGCATCAGCTCCTCGGTGCGGGCGGCGTCCTCGCGTTCCGTTGTGACCGGGAAGTGCTGGGCCGGCAGGAGGGCCCGGTACGCGCCGAGCAGCCGCGCGGCGTCGTACGTGCGCCGCCCGCCGCCGAGGCAGGCGTGCGAGCGGGCCGCCGTCAGCAGGTACACGGCGGGCATCTGCGGGGCGACCATGACGGCGAGGGGGTCCTGGGCGACCCCCGCGGCCTTCCGCAGGTGCGCGAGGGCGTCCGCGTACACGCCGTCCTGGTTGTCCAGCCAGGCCATCATGCCGAGCAGGAACCCGTCGAAGACGGCGAAGGCACCGAACGCGAACTCCTCGCGCAGCGTCCGGAGCTGCAGGCGCGCCTCGGGGATGCGCCCGGTGCGGCCGTAGACGCTCGCGAGGAACATCCGGGCGGCCGGCAGCGCTTCGTTGCCGTAGGTGAGGGGGGTGTCCAGGATCCCGGTGAGGATCTCCTCCGCCTCGCCGATCGCGCCCTCCTCGACGAGGGTGCCGGCCATCCGCACGCGCAGGACCGTGACCTGGGACATGGCGCCGAGCCGCTCGGCATGCTCGATCGCGGCCCGGAAGTCCTCGGCGGCCGCCGCGTACTCGCCCCGCTTCTCGCGGGATTCGGCGCGGGCGGACAGGGCCTCGGCGCAGCCCCAGTCGTCGCCCAGCGACTCGAAGAGGGCGTGGCTCTCGTCCGCGTCGCGGGCCGCGTCCCCGGACCAGGCGGCGCGGTTGGCGAGCCAGTTGGCCCGCACCTGGAGGGCGGCGGCCAGTTCCCAGCGGTAGTCCAGCTCCCGGGCGGTGTCCACGGAGGCGTCGAGGACCTGCTGGAGCAGCTCCGACTCCCCGGCGATGATCACCGCGAAGACCCACAGGCCTCCGGGGTTCCGGCAGGTCTGCGGCAGGCCCGGCCGGTAGGCGGCGACGATCCCCTCGATCTGTTTCCGGACCTCCGGATCGGCCCAGTGCGCGTTGGTCTGGTCGCGGGAGGCGAGCTGGATCAGCCGGATGCCGCGCCAGGCCTCGGCGAGCAGTTCCCCGCTGTACGGCGGGGGCGTGTCCACGACCTGTGCGTGCACCGGTTCGGCGGGGACGACGGGCGCGCGGAAGGGGTCGGGGCCGAGCGCGGCGGCGGCCGTGGACCAGTGCCGGGACTCGGTGCGCAGGTCGTGCATCGACCAGTACCAGGCGAGGGAGTGGACGAGGCAGAGCACCTCGTCGGTGTCGCGGGCGGTGATGGCGCGGCGCAGCGCGGTACGGAGGTTCTCGTACTCGGCGGCGAACCGCCGCGTGGCCTCCCGCTGGCTCCGGCCGCGCAGCAGCGGCTCGGTGGTGCGGGCGAGTTCGCGGTAGTACGTGAGGTGGCGGCGCTCGGTGGCGGCGCGGTCCCCGGCGGCCTCGGCGAGCCGCTCGGAGGCGTACTCGGCGACGGTCTCCAGGAGGCGGTAGCGCATTTCGGCGCCGTCGGGGCCGGGTGCGGCGACGACGAGGGACTTGTCGATGAGGGAACCGAGGAGGTCCAGCACGTCGGGGGTGCCGGGGTCGGCGCAGACGGCTTCGGCGGCGGCCACGTCGCAGCCGCCGGCGAAGACGGAGAGCCGGCGCAGGACGGTGCGTTCCGGTGCGTCGAGCAGCTCCCAGGACCAGTCGACGACGGCCCGCAGGGTCTGCTGGCGCGGCAGTACGGTACGGGCGCCGCCGGTCAGCAGCCGGAAGCGGTCGTCGAGCCGGTCGGCGATCTGACGCGGGGTGAGCAGCCGCAGGCGGGCCGCGGCCAGCTCGATGGCGAGCGGCAGCCCGTCGAGGCGGCGGCAGATCTCGGCGGCGGCCTCGGGGTCGTCGTCGGTGCGGAACCCCGGCCGGGCGGCGGCCCCCCGGTCTCCCAGGAGCCGGAGCGCGACGGGGTCGGGCAGCGGTTCCACCGGGCGCAGGAACTCCCCCGGCACGCCGAGCGGTTCGCGGCTGGTGGCCAGGATCCGGACGCCGGGGCAGCGGGCCAGGAGTTCCTCGGCGAGTTCGGCGGAGGCTCCGATGACGTGCTCGCAGTTGTCCAGGATCAGCAGCATCCGCCGCCGGGCGCAGTGCTCCGCGAGCCGGTCGAGGGGCTGGTCCCCGGCGCGGTCGGTCAGCGCCCTCAGCTCCTCGGCGGCGCCGCCGCGCAGCTTGGTCTCGCGTGCGCCGAGCGCGGTGAGGGCGGCCTCGGCGACGTCCTCGGGGTCGTCCACGGGAGCCAGTTCCACGAACCACACCCCGTCGGGCCAGGCCTGGGCGGCGTGCTCGGCCGCCTCCTGGGACAGCCGCGTCTTGCCCGCTCCGCCGGGCCCGAGCAGGGTGACGAGCCGCGCGCGCCCGAGGTCCGCGCCGATGACCCGGATGTCTGCCTCGCGCCCCACGAAACTGGTCAGCCGCGCCCGCAGGTTCCCCGGCCGCGGAGACCCGAGCCCGCCCGCCGGGGCGGCTTCGGGCGCCCGCGCGCCGCCGTGCGCCGAGTCCGGCTGCGCGGCCCCGCCCGCCGGACCGGATCCCGGCGCCGGGTCGGCACGCCAAGGGCCGCCGGGGCCGGCGGGCGCCGGGGCGGCGGGAACCGGCTCGGCCGGGACAGGGGCCGGAACCGGCTCGGCCGGGACAGGGGCCGGAACCGGCTCGGCCGGGACAGGGGCCGGAACCGGCTCGGCCGGGACAGGGGCCGGGACCGGCTGCCCGGGAGCCGGGGGCCGACCCGGCCGACCCGGCTGGCCCGGCTGGCCCGGCTGGCCCAGCTGGCCCGGCTCGGCCGGGACACGCGATCCGCGGCTCTGCCCGGGGGCGGCCGCGGCGCCCGGGCCGGGGGACGCGGCCCGGGCGCCGTCCCACGGACCGGCCGGGGCCAGGAGTTGGGCGTGGAGGGCGCGCAGGGCCGGGCCCGGGTCCGTGCCCAGGCGGGCGGCCAGGTCCTGCCGGACGGCTTCGTAGGCGGCCAGCGCCTCCGCCGGGCGGCCCGTGTCCCGCAGGGCCCGGATCCGCAGGGCCTGGAGCGGCTCGTCCAGCGGGCGCTCCCCGCACAGGACGGTCAGCTCCGGGAGGGCCCGCTCGGCCTGGCCCAGCGCCAGGGCCGACGCGAGCCGGCCCCGGCGCGCGTCCAGACGTACGGCCTCCCAGCGGGCGGACTCGGCCGCCGCGTCCGGCAGGTCGGCCAGCGCCGGGCCGCGCCACAGCCCCAGGGCCTCCTCGTACAGGGCGGCCGCCTCGGCCGGGTCCTGCGCCGCGGCGCCGGCCCGGGCGAGCCGCTCGAAGCGGTACAGGTCGACGTCCTCGCCCGCCGCGACGAGCAGGTACCCGCCCTCCACCGAGCGCACCGCCCCGTGTCCCAGCGCCCTGCGCAGCCGGCCCACCAGCGCCTGGAGCGCGGCCGGCGCATCCGCCGGGCGGTCGCCGTCCCACACCTGCTCCACCAGCAGGTGCACCGGCACGGCCCGCCCCGGGCGCAGCGCGAGCGCGGTCAGCAGCGCCCGCAGGCGCGCTCCGCCGACGGCGACGGGGCTCCCGTCGTCGCGGCTGGCCTGGGCGGTGCCGAGAATCGCGTAACGCACCGGCCCATTGTCGCTGGCCCGGGGACCGGCCCCGTACTCCTTTTGGCCCCTTGCGCGCGGTAGGTTTCGCCGCATGGGTCATCAGGGCAGCCGCGGCGAGCGGCAGATCAGTTCCGTATTCCTCGGCATCTTCGCCGTCATGGCGGTCACCGGCTGGGCCGTGTGGACGGGGTACTCGACGAGCACCGGGCTCGCCGTGTTCCTCTTCGTCACCTCGGCCTGGATCGTCTCGCTCTGCCTGCACGAGTACGCGCACGCCCGCACGGCCCTGCACAGCGGTGACCTCTCCGTCGGGGCCAAGGGCTACCTGACGCTGAATCCGCTGAAGTACACGCACGCGCTGCTCAGCATCGTCCTGCCGGTGATCTTCGTGATCATGGGCGGGCTGGGCCTGCCCGGCGGCGCGGTGTACATCGAGCGCGACCGGATCCAGGGCCGCTGGAAGCACAGCCTCATCTCGGCGGCGGGCCCGCTGACCAACGTGGCGTTCGCGGTCGTCTGCACGGCGCCGTTCTGGCTGGACGCCCTCGACGGGGTCCCGATGGCGTTCCGCTTCGCGCTGGCCTTCCTCGCGCTGCTCCAGGTCTCGGCGGCGATCCTGAACTTCCTGCCGGTGCCGGGCCTGGACGGCTACGGGATCATCGAGCCCTGGCTCTCGCACCGGATCCGCCGCGAGGTGGCGCCGCTGGCGCCGTTCGGCCTGATCGCGGTCTTCGCCCTCCTCTGGATCCCGGAGGTCAACACGTTCTTCTTCGACGTGGTGCGCAACCTGCTGTCCACGCTGGGCGTGTCCGACCTGGAGACCTACTGCGGCCGCGACCTCTACCGCTTCTGGCAGGACACGAACGGCTTCTGCGCGGCCCCGCAGTAAGCGGACCGCAGTGAGCGGACCGCAGTGAGCCGAAGCCCTATCCCGCGGAACGCGCCGCCTTCTCCATCTTCGCCTTGCGCAGGTAGAACCAGGCCATGTTCGAGGTGAGCCCGGCCAGCAGCACCCACACGATCCCCAGGAAGCTGCCCTCCACGAAGGCGACCACGGCCGCGGCCACGGACAGGACGCAGACGACGATGGCGAACACGGCAAGGCGGGGCATGGGGAACAGCTCCTCGGCAACACGGAACGGGGTCGAGCCCCACCAGTGTCCCCCATCCCCCGCAGTGTTCCCGTAAAGCCGCCCCACGAGCCCCGCCCTCCGCTTCCGCCCCTTTTTCGTCGTTTCCCGATCTTCCGCGCGGCACGCCGCTACGGTCGCCGCGTACGGAAGAACGACAGTCCGGCCTGCACGGTCCGCCACGGCCGAAGCCGGGCGACTGGGGGGATGGACATGCAGGAGATCTCAAAGGGCGCCAACGTCAGCCTGACGGCCCTCAGCGAGGACGCCGGGGCCGTGGTGGTGAGCCTCAGCTGGAGCAGCGTGTCGGGAGCGGGCGACGCCGACGTCTCGGTGCTCCTCGTCGACGGGGACGGCAAGGTCCGCAGCGAGAACGACTTCTACTTCTACAACAACCCGGCGGCCGCCGACGGAAGCGTGCAGCTGCTGGGGAAGACGCCGACCGGGAGCGGGGACGAGGACCGCATCAGCGTGGACCTCACCGCCGTCCCCGAGGGGGTCGAGCGGATCGTGGTGGCGGCCAGTCAGTACGGGGGAGCCCGGTTCGGCGACCTGGACGACCTGCGGATGACGGTCGCGGACCGGTCCGGCGAACCGCTGGTCGGGTTCTCCATCCACGACGCGAGCGTGGAGACCGCGTTCATCTTCGGTGAGCTGTACCGGCGCGGCCAGGAGTGGAAGTTCCGCGCGGTCGGGCAGGGATACGAGACCGGGCTGGCCGGTCTGGCCACCGATTTCGGCATCGCCGTCAACGAGGAGGCGGAGGAGGCCGAAGCGGACGCGGGCGGGACGGGAGACGGCGTCGATGTCGTCGGGATGGCGAAGGCCCCCGACGGCGTGCCCGCCGCGGAGACCGAGCCGGTCGGCCCGCCCGCGACCGAGTCCCCCGCCCCGGCACCGGCACCGGCACCGGCACCGGTGGAGCCGGTCGCCGTGCCCGCCCAGACCCGCGGCCGGGGTCCTCGTACGACCAAGAAGAAGGTCACCCTGCCCAAGGTGGCCAAGAGCTCGCTCGCCGAGAACGACTCCTGGCGCCCGGCCCGGCTGTTCCCCGTGCCGACGCTGAAGAGCGACAAGGAGCGGGAGGTGCGCGCCACCTCGGTGCTGCTGTCCGTCATGGCGCAGGTGCCGGAGTTCGGCCGCCGCCTCACCGCCGCGTTCGGGGCCCCCGCCGGCCGGATGCAGACCTTCACCGAGGTGTCCCTCCCGCACGGCGACACCCCGCGCCGCCCGGACGGCGTGATCCGCGTCGAGCGCGCCGGGAAGCTCTGGACGGCCCTGGTCGAGACGAAGACGAACGGCAACCCGCTGAGGCCCGAGCAGGTGCAGCAGTACATGGACATCGCCGCCCGCCGCGGCTACGAGGCCGTGATCACGCTCTCCAACGATGTCGCCCTCGAAGGCGCGGCCCTCGTGGACGTCAAGATCGACGGCCGGCGCAAGCACAAGGTCAGCCTCTGGCACCTGTCCTGGGCCGAGGTGGCCCACCAGGCCCAGATGCTGATCCGCCACGAGGGCGTGGGCAACGCGGCGCACGCCTGGCTGCTCCAGGAGCTGCTGGAGTACCTCCGGCACGAGCAGTCGGGCTGCCACGGATTCCAGAACATGGGCGCCGCCTGGGTGCCCGTACGCAAGGGGATCGAGGACGAGACCCTCGCCTGCGACGACGCGCGCGCCGTCGAGGTCGTCGAGAGCTGGGAGCGGCTGATCCGCCAGGTCTGCCTGCGCCTGGGCGGGGAGCTCGGGCAGAAGGCGCTCCCGGTGCAGCGCGTCCGGCGCGGCAGCGATCCGCAGGCGCGCCGCACGGCCGCGGCGCAGCAGCTGTGCCTGGACGGGCGGCTCACCGCGGAGCTGCGCATCGACGGGACGAGCAGCGTCATCGCGGTGACCGCCGATCTGCGGACGGGCAAGGTCCGCACCTGCGTGGACGTGCCGGCGCCGGAGGGCTCGTACCCGCTGACCACGGTGAAGCGGCTGGTGCGGCTGCTGGCCGAGGCGCCGGCGGACCTGCACGTGGAGACCCTCGTCGAGGGCGGCAACGGGCCGCGCGGCACCCTGGAGCGGCTGCGCCCCGAGCCGGGCGACCTGCTGCCCAAGGGCGGCGCCGCCCTCACCGGGTTCCGGCTGTCGCTGATCAAGGGCATGGGCAACGCCCGCGGCAACACGGAGTCCGGTTTCATCCGCAGCGTCGACGAGGCCGTGGACCGCTTCTACCAGGGGGTCGTGGCGCATCTGGCGCCCGTGGAGGCGCGGGCCGCCGGGCGGCGGGGGTGACCGCGGCGGGTCGCCGCTGTGCCCGGCGGGCGCAGCGGCGACGGATCGGGCGTCCGCTCAGACGTCCGTGACGCGCAGGCCCGTGTGGGCCTTGTAGCGGCGGTTGGTGGAGATGAGGTTGGCGACCAGGGACTCGACCTGGTGGGCGTTGCGCAGACGGCCCGCGAAGACACCGCGCATGCCCGGGATACGGGCGGCCAGGGCCTGGACGATGTCCGTGTCGGCGCGGGATTCGCCGAGGACCATCACGTCGGTGTCGATCTCCTCGACCGACTCGTCCTGGAGCAGGACCGCCGAGAGGTGGTGGAAGGCCGCCGTCACGCGGGAGTCGGGGAGCAGGGCCGCGGCCTGCTGGGCCGCGCTGCCCTCTTCGACCCGGAGGGCGTACGCGCCCTGCTTGTCGAAGCCCAGCGGGTTGACGCAGTCCACCACGAGCTTGCCCGCGAGGTCCTCGCGCAGGGCTTCGAGGGTCTTGGCGTGGCCCTCCCACGGCACCGCGATGATCACGATGTCGCTGCGGCGCGCGCACTCGGCGTTGTCCGCGCCCTCCACACCGAGGCCCAGCTCGTCGGCGGCGCTCTGCGCGCGCTCGGCGGCGCGGGAGCCGATGATCACCTTCTGGCCGGCCCGGGCGAGCCGGTAGGCCAGGCCCCGGCCCTGGTCACCGGTGCCGCCGAGGACGCCGACGACGAGGCCGGAGACGTCCGGAAGGTCCCACGGGTCCTTGGCGGGCGCCTTCGCCGCGGCCTGGGCGGGCGGATTCTGAGTGCTGTCTGTGGAGGTCATGGGGGCGAGGGTAATGCCGTGGTCCCGAGAGGCGAACGGACACGGACCAGCACCATCGGGCGAACCGGGGCGAAGTGGTCCCGTAGGTCCCTTTCCTGCGGCAGGATGCCGATATGGACGCCGTGAGGGTCGCGCTGCTGCGCGAGGTGCTCGCCGGTACGCAGTGGCCCGCCGCCGCGCGCCGTTTCGCCGGATCGCTGCGGCACTCGGTCGTGCCGGCCGGCGGGGACCTGCTGCTGGTGGGGACCGAGCAGTACGAGCCCTGGCACCTGGCGGCGCACCTGGTGGACGAGGCCGCCTGGTCCGGGCTGCCGGAGCTGGCGCCCACGCTCGTACGGCACCGGGTGCGGACCGGGGAGCCGGCGCACCTGTCGGTGGGGCTGGGCCGGCTGGCGGCGGCCCGGCGCGGGCACACGCTGCTGGTGGTGGCTCCGGAGCAGCCCGGGGCGGGGCTGCTGGAGCGGGTGCACGACGCCCGGCGCGCGGGGGCGACCGTACTGTCGCTGCACGGCGGGGATCCGGATCTCGCCGCGCTCGCGCACGACGCCCTGTCGGTACGGGCGGGCGCCGGCGAGCTGGACCTGGACACGGTGCAACACCTGGTCAGCGCGGCGGCCGGGGAGAACGGCCTGCCGGTGCAGCGCGGGCCGCGGCGGCTGCGGGACCGGCTGGCTCGGCTGGCCGACCAGCTGACCGCGCCGCCGCCCAGCCACTGGTAGGCCGTGAGGCCCCGAAGCCCTCCCGGCACCATGGCCTTACGGGCCTACGGGCCTACGGCGCGCTCGTACCCTCGCCCCCTTCGCGGGACTTGTCGTTCCACTTGGGGTCGTTCTGCCATTCCAGATTGCGTTCCTCCGCCGTCTCCATGGCGTGGGCCGCCTCCTCCGGCGTGGAGTACGGGCCGAAACGGTCCTTCGCCGGGCACTCCGGGCCTTCCTCGACCTTGTGGTGGACCAGGCAGTAGTACCACTCGCCGGGTTTGCCCACCTGGCGCTTCTTGAACAGGGCCATCGTCCTCGGGCTCCTCTCGATACCGCTCTCTGCCGCCATGCTGCCCCATCCCCGCTGGATACACTCGCTTGCATGTCTGGCCAGTCGCTGCTCGTACCAGGCGAGCTCTCTCCCGCCCGTTCCGTTCCCGGAAACATCCGCCGGCCCGAGTACGTGGGCAAGCCCGCGCCCACTCCGTACACCGGACCGGAGGTGCAGTCCGCCGCGACCATCGAGGCCATGCGCATCGCCGGCCGGATCGCCGCCCAGGCGATGGAAGAGGCCGCCAAGCTGATCGCCCCGGGGGTGACCACCGACGAGCTGGACCGGGTCGCGCACGAGTACATGTGCGACCACGGCGCCTACCCGTCGACGCTGGGCTACCGGGGCTTCCCGAAGTCCCTGTGCTCCTCGGTGAACGAGGTCATCTGCCACGGCATCCCCGACTCCACCGTCCTGCGCGACGGCGACATCGTGAACCTCGACGTCACCGCGTTCATCGGCGGCGTGCACGGCGACAACAACGCCACGTACCTGTGCGGGGAGGTGGACGAGGAGTCGCGGCTGCTGGTGGAGCGCACCCGCGAGGCCCTGAACCGGGCCATCAAGGCCGTCAAGCCGGGCCGCCAGATCAACGTGATCGGCCGGGTCATCGAGTCGTACGCGAAGCGCTTCGGCTACGGCGTGGTCCGGGACTTCACCGGCCACGGCATCAACTCGTCCTTCCACTCCGGCCTGATCGTCCCGCACTACGACAGCCCGCACGCCACGACCGTCATCGAGCCCGGGATGACCTTCACGATCGAGCCGATGCTGACCCTGGGCACGCACGAGTACGACATGTGGGCCGACGGCTGGACCGTCGTCACGAAGGACCGGAAGCGCACCGCGCAGTTCGAGCACACACTGGTGGTGACGGACACGGGCGCCGAGATCCTCACCCTTCCGTAGCAGCTCACCGTAAAAGCTCTCCTCAAATACCCACCGGGAGAGTTTTACCGACAAGGCGTCGGGAAGACATTGACTTAGGTAACCCTAAGCACGAGGATCGGGCGTGGCGGCCGTGCCGTCACGCCCGCCGGGCTCCGTTCCGTCGTTCCTCGTCCCGTCTTCGGAGGATTGTCTTGGACGCCTTCTCTACGGTCATCCGTGTCGCGTCGCACGAGCAGCACACCGAGGCGGAGACCTCGACGTTCATGAGCGACATGCTCGGCGGCCGTCTCGGGGTGGACGCGTACACGCGCTACACCGAGCAGCTGTGGTTCGTGTACCGGGCTCTGGAGGACGCGGCCGAGTCCCTGAAGGACGACCCGGTGGCGGGCCCGTTCATACGGCCCGAGCTGATGCGCGTGGCCGAGATCGAGCGGGACCTGGCCCACCTGCGCGGCCCGTCGTGGCGCGAGACGCTGGTCGCGCTGCCCGCGACCGAGGCCTACGCGGACCGTGTGGCGCAGTGCGCGGCCGCCTGGCCCGGCGGGTACGTCGCCCACCACTACACCCGCTACCTGGGCGACCTCTCGGGCGGCCAGATCATCCGCGACAAGGCGGAGCGGACCTGGGGCTTCACGCGCAAGGGCGACGGCGTGCGGTTCTACGTCTTCGCTGGCATCCCCAACCCCGCGGCCTTCAAGCGGACCTACCGCGAGCTGCTGGACGCGATCGCCGCGGACGACCTGGAGAAGCAGCGCATCATCGACGAGTGCAAGCGCGCCTTCGACTTCAACGGCGCGGTCTTCCGGGAGCTGGGCGCGGAGTTCCCGCTGAGCGCCTGACGCTCCCCCGTACGGACGACGCCCCCGCCACCGCTCGGCGCCGGGGGTGTCGCCGCGACCCGGCGCGGCCCGGGCGGCCCCGCACCGCGCCGCCTCGCGCCGCACCGCACCGCGCCCCCGTCAGTCGCCGTGGACCAGCCAGAGGGCCAGGGCGAGGCAGAAGAGCACGGACTCGACGGCCTTGGCGCAGAAGAGGGCGAGTCCGGCGCCGATGCTGCCCGCCACGATGCGGTTCGTACGCTGCGCCGGGGTCCGGGGCCGCCGCCAGGTGAGGGCCGCCAGGCCCAGCGGGAGCAGGTAGGGGAGCGAGAACCACAGCGGGCAGCGCGGCAGGTAGGAGACCGAGTAGCTCAGGCCGCCCGCCGCCAGCGTCAGCGCGGTGAAGAGCGCGGGGACCAGCAGCCACGGCTGCGGCTGGGGCTCCGGCGTGGCGTGCTGCTGGGCGTGCGGCGTGTCGTGCGACGGCCGGACGGCACTCGATGGCGTGTTCATGTGGCCATGGAACCGCCGTACGGCGTCCCGCCCCCAGCGCGCACGTACTCAATCGCGGGTGCGCACCTACTCAGTCGCCCGGCTACTCGGTTCGCGGCGGCGGCAGCTTGGCGAAGCGGACGCGGCCGCCGATCTCGACGGTGCCGTCCGGACCGGGCGCGGTGAGGATCTGGGAGCCCGCGCCCTGGGTGATGTTCAGGGCCCGGTTCAGCTCGGCGGTCAACAGGATCGCGGCCGATCCGGTGGCCTCGTCCTCGGCGATGACCCCGTCGGGGCGCCGCGGGAAGCCGCGGGCCCGGATGCGGCCCGCGGCCTCGTCCTCCCAGGCCCAGGCGTACAGCCAGCCCTCGCCGGGCGGCGGCGCGGGCAGCGCGTCGACTTCGGCGGGGCTGGCGTACTGCTCGGTGCGCTTGCCCTCGACCCACTCGGGGAGGGCCGTGATCCAGGTGAACTCCCCGTCGTCACGCGCCCATACGGAGCCGGCCGGCGGCTGGAGCTCCTCGATGTCCAGCAGCCAGGCGACTCCGACCAGGGGATGTCCCGCGAAGGACATGCGCGTGCCAGGGGTGCGGATGTCGACGACCCCGCGCTCGGGGTCGTCGACGAACACCGTCTCGCTGTAGCCGAGTTCGGCGGCGAGGGCCTGGCGCGACGCGTCGTCGGGGCAGGTCCGGCCGTCACGGACGACGCCGAGCAGGTTGCCGTGCCGTCCGTCGCCCGCGCAGAAGACCTTGAGCACATCGAGATCGTTCACGCGGAAATTGAAACACGGTTCAGATCCGGACCGCGCGACGCCTGCGCGCGAGGAAGACGGCGCCGGCGCCCGCCGCGACGACCGCGCCGGAGGTGGCGAGCAGGGCTCCGGCCGGGACTTCGGCGCCGGTGCTGGCCAGGTTGCCGCCGACGGCGCCGCCCCCGCCCACGGTTCCGCCCGTGCCGCCCGTGCCGCCGGTCCCGCCCGTGGTGGACGTGGGGGCGGTGGTGGGCGCCGTGGTGGGGATGACCACGTCCTTGTCCACGGAGACCGCGAGGGTGACGGGGTCGGTCGGCTTGCCCTCGGCGTAGTCCGGGCTCGGGGCGCCGATGGCCGCCGCGCCCTCGGCGGTGAAGGCGGCCGGGACGGCGTTCAGGGTGAGCAGGCCGCCCGAGGTCCGGTACTCGGCCTTCGACAGGTCGAGCGTGGCGAAGGGGACGTTCACCTTGGTGGCGGTGGGCGACCTGACGTCCAGGACGAGGGTGCCCTTCTTGCCCTCGGCGTTGACGCGGACGTTCGCGAAGGTCATGTCGACGCCGTGGTCGGCCCGCTGGAAGCGCAGGCTGCCGGCGAACGTGGCGCTCAGCTTCTGCTTCTTGACGTCGAGCTCGCCCTTGCCGAGGGCGAAGGCGAAGGTGTCGCCGCTCGCGGCGGCCCCGTCGGCCGGGGTGACCGAGCCGCCGCCCTTCACCACGTACGAGCGGAAACCTTCCTTCACGCCCCAGGTGAGCCGGCCGCCGAGGAGCTGCTGCGGGCCGTCGGCCGCGGGTGAGCTCGCGCTCGGAGAGGGGCTCGCGGAGTTCGACGGGCTCGACGGGGACGGGGACACGGAGGTGGACGCCGACGGCGACGGGGTCACGGACGGGGAGGGGGACGGCTGCCCGAACTGCAGCGCCGCCGTGAGCGGGTCGCCGGCCAGGCCGACGTACTTGTCCGAACCCAGCTGCGCCGCCGCCTCCTTGGTCAGGGTGGTGCCGAGCTTCTCCATGGACTGCCCGCCGAAGGCCACGTCGGCCATGGGGACGGCCGGCGTGAGGGTGCCGTTCTTGGTGACGTCGGCCGTCAGCTTCTTCGTGCCGGTGTCGAAGCGGAGGTTGGCGAGGGTCAGCTTGAAGCCGTGCGCGGGCGCGTCGAAGGTGACGCTCCCCTTGAAGGCGGCGGTCACGATGTGCCCGCCGTCCTTGTCGTACTGGCCGGTCGCCGAGGTGAAGCGGAACGTCCCGTCCGCGTTCAGGGCGGCCCCGTCCGCCGGGGTGATCGTGCCCTTCGCGATGTTCAGGACGTACGAGCGGTAGCTCGCCAGGACTCCCCAGTCGAGCGTGCCGTTCACGATCGGCATCGGAGCGGAGGCGACGGCCGCGGAGGCCTGCCCGCCGCCCACCGCCGTCGCGGGCAGGACGAAGGCGGTGGCGCCGAGCGCGGCGGCGGTGGCGACGGCCGCCGCGAGGGCGAGGGAACGGCGGTGGGACGACGACATGACGAGGGCCTCCTGAAAGGCGACGGG
>NZ_LGDB01000258.1:0-20347 GCF_001279655.1 Streptomyces sp. WM6372
CGCGACCACCGCGTCGAGAGCGGCGGCGAACACCGGGAACGCCGCGTGCAGTTCACGCCCCATGCCCAGCCGCTGCGCGCCCTGCCCCGTGAACAGGAAGGCCGACTTCCCTTCCCGTACCTGGCCCTGCACCACACCGGCGGACGTACCGCCCTCGGCGAGGGCCGTCAGACCGGCCAGGAGTTCCTCGCGGTTCGCGCCCAGTACCACGGCCCGCTCGCCCAGCCGGGCGCGCCGGGTCGCCAGCGCACGGCCGGTGACCGCGAGGTCCGCGTCCTCCAGCGTCTCCAGGTGCGCGACCAGCCGCGCCGCCTGAGCCCGTACGGCCTGCCCCGTACGGCCCGACACCACCCACGGGACCAGCCCGCCGAAGGACCCGGTGGCCTCCGTGGCCTCCGTGGCCTCCGTGGCGGCCTCGGCCGGAGCCGCCACCGGCGGCTCCTCCAGGATGAGGTGGGCGTTCGTACCGCTGATGCCGAAGGAGGAGATGCCCGCACGGCGCGGGCGCTCTCCCGCCGGCCACTCGACCGCGTCGGTCAGCAGCTCCACCGCGCCCGCGTCCCAGGCGACCTGGGGCGACGGCTCGTCGGCGAACAGGGTCCTCGGCAGGACGCCGTGCTCCATCGCCTGGAGCATCTTGATGACGCCCGCGACACCGGCGGCGGCCTGCGTGTGCCCGATGTTGGACTTGATCGAGCCGAGCAGCAGCGGCCGGCCGTCCTCCGGGCGCTCCTGGCCGTACGTGTCCAGCAGGGCCTGCGCCTCGATGGGGTCGCCCAGCGTGGTGCCGGTGCCGTGGCCCTCGACGACGTCGACGTCGGCGGCGGTCAAGCCGCCGTCCTGGAGGGCGCGGCGGATGACGCGCTGCTGCGAGGGGCCGTTGGGAGCGGTCAGGCCGTTGGACGCGCCGTCCGAGTTGACGGCGGAGCCGCGCAGCACGCCGAGGATCCGGTGGCCGTTGCGCTCGGCGTCGGACTGCCGCTCCAGGAGGACCAGGCCGACGCCCTCGCCCCAGCCCGTGCCGTCGGCGCCGCTGCCGAAGGACTTGCACCGGCCGTCGGCGGCCAGGCCGCCCTGCCGGCTCATGTCGATGAAGGTGTCCGGGGTGGACATGACGGTCACACCGCCCGCGAGCGCCAGCCCGCAGTCGCCGCGCCGCAGCGCCTGCGCCGCCCAGTGCATGGCGACGAGGGACGAGGAGCACGCCGTGTCCACGGTGACCGCGGGGCCTTCCAGGCCGAGCGCGTACGCGACCCGGCCCGAGACCACGCTGGCCAGGCTGCCGTTGCCGTGGTAGCCGGCGAGCTGCTCGGGCAGCGGGCCCAGGCGCAGGCCCCAGTCGTGGTACATCACGCCGGCGAAGACGCCGGTGTCGCTGCCGCGCAGGGCGTGCGGGTCGATGCCGGCCCGCTCGAACGTCTCCCAGGAGACTTCGAGGAGCAGCCGCTGCTGCGGGTCCATGGCCTGCGCCTCGCGCGGGCTGATCCCGAAGAACTCGGCGTCGAACTCGGCCGCGTCGTAGAGGAATCCGCCCTTGTCGCTGAGGCTCTTGCCGGGCTTGCCCGGCTCCGGGTCGTGGATGTCGGAGTCCCAGCCGCGGTCGGTCGGGAACGCGCCGACGGCGTCGACCCCGCCCTGGACCAGCTGCCACAGGTCGTCCGGCGTCGAGACGCCGCCCGGGTAGCGGCAGGCCATGCCGACGACCACGATCGGGTCGTCGTCGGCCGCCACGAGTGCGGTGGCGGGGGCCGTACGGCGGGTCTCCTTGCCCGGGTCGCCCAGCTTGTCCGCCAGGTGGTCGGCGAGCGCGCTCGGCGACGGGTAGTCGAAGATCAGCGTGGCCGCCAGCGGCAGGCTGATGGCCGAGCTGAGCCGGTTGCGCAGCTCGACGGCGGCGAGCGAGTCGAAGCCCATCTCGTTGAACGCGCGCGTCGGGTTGATCCGGTCGCCGCTCTCGTGGCCGAGGACGGCCGCGACCTGCGTACGGACGAGGTCCAGCAGGGCCTCGCCGCGCTCGGCGCGGGACAGGCCCGAGAGCCGGCGGGCCAGGGACTGCTCGACGGGGACGGCGCCGGTGCCCGCGCTGCGGCGGGCGGGGCGGACCAGCCCGCGCAGGACGGACGGGACCTCGGCGGCCCGCGCCTGAAGGGTGCGCAGGTTGAACCGGACGGGTACGACGGCGCCTTCGCCGCCGGTGGCGGTGAGCGCGCTGTCGAGCAGCGCGAGGTTCTCGGCGGGGGAGAGCACCTGGAGGCCGAGGCGCTCGATGCGCCGCAGGGCGGCCTCGTCGAGCTGCCCGCCCATGCCGCCGACGCCGGTCCACAGTCCCCAGGCGAGGGAGGTCGCGGGGAGTCCGGCGGCGCGGCGGGTCGTGGCCAGCGCGTCCAGGAAGCCGTTCGCGGCCGCGTAGTTGCCCTGGCCGGCTCCGTCGAGCAGGGTCGCGGTGGACGAGAACAGGACGAAGGCGGACAGGTCCAGATCCCGCGTCAGCTCGTGCAGGTTCCAGGCGCCGTCGGCCTTGGGCCGCAGGACGGTGTCCAGGCGTCCGGCGTCGAGCGAGCCGATCAGGCCGTCGTCGATCACACCGGCGGCGTGGACGACGGCGGTGAGCGGCCGGCCGGCGGGGATCGCGGCGAGCAGCGCGGCCACCGCGTCCCGGTCGGACGCGTCGCAGGCGGCGACGGTCACCTCGGCGCCGAGCCCGGTCAGCTCGTCGGCGGTCTCCCGTACGCCGGGGGCGTCCGCGCCCCGGCGGCCGGTCAGCAGCAGGTGGCGTACGCCGTGCTCGGTGACCAGGTGGCGGGCGACGGCGGCGCCGACCCCGCCGGTGCCGCCGGTGATCAGTACGGTGCCCTGCGGGCCCCACGGTGCGGGCCGCGGCTCGGCCGCGGGCAGCGTGGCCAGCCGGGACACGTACAGCTCGCCGCCCCGGACGGCCGCCTCGGGCTCGTCGAGGGACGCGGCGATCCGCAGCAGTTCGGCCGGCTCCAGCGAGCCGTCGGAGTCGAGCAGGACGAACCGGCCCGGGTTCTCGGCCTGCGCGGAGCGCACCAGGCCCCACACGGGCGCCTGGGCCAGGTCGACGTCCTCGCCCGGGGTGACGGAGACCGCCCCGCGGGTGAGGACGACCAGGCGGCCGGCGCCCGGCTCCTCGGCGTCCAGCCACCGCTGGAGCGCGGTCAGGACGTCCTCGGCGACGGCGCGCACCTGGGCGGGCACCTCGCCGCCGGCGCCCCGGAGGGCGTGGTGGGCGACGGCGGCCGGTGCGTCCCCGGACGGCGGCGCGGGCAGCGGCCGGGAGGTCCAGCGCAGGTGGAACAGTGCGTCGTGGGCCTGGGGGCGCAGTTGCTCGGCGGTGACCGGGCGGACCGTGAACGATTCGACGGAGGCGACGGGCAGGCCGTCGGCTCCCGCCAGGTCGAGCGCGACGGAGTCGGCGCCGGTCGCGGTGATCCGTACCCGCAGCGCGGAGGCGCCGGCCGCGGCCAGGGAGACCCCCGACCAGGCGAACGGCAGCCGCGGGCCGTCGGCGACGGGCTCGGGGGAGGCGAAGTCGGTGGCCTGGAGGACGGCGTCGAGCAGCGCCGGGTGCAGCCCGAACGCGGAGGCCTGGTCCGAGACGTGGGCCGGCAGCGCGACCTCGGCGTAGGCCACGCCGTCGGCGCCCTGCCAGACGGCCTTCAGGCCGTGGAACGCGGGGCCGTAGCCGTACCCCTGGGCGGCCATGTCCTCGTACAGGCGCGTGGTGTCGACGGCGCGGGCGCCGCGCGGCGGCCACACGGAGGCGTCGAAGGGCTCGGCGGCCGCGGCCGGGGCGGCGGTCAGCACGCCCGAGGCGTTGCGGGTCCACGGCGCGTCGGCGGGGGCGTCCTCGTCGCGGGAGTAGAAGGCGATCGGGCGGCGGCCGTCCTCGGCGGCGGCCTCGACCACGATCTGGAGGGCCACCGCGCCCGTGGCGGGCAGCAGCAGCGGAGCCTCCATGATCAGCTCGTCGACCCGCTCGCAGCCCGTCTCCTCGCCCGCGCGCAGCGCGAGTTCGACGAAGGCGGTGCCCGGGAGCAGCGTGCTGCCGGCGATGACGTGGTCGGCCAGCCAGGCGTGCGAGCGCGGCGAGACCCGGCCGGTCAGCACCGAGGCACCGGTGTCGGCGAGGGAGACGACCGCGCCCAGCAGCGGGTGGTCGGCGGCCACCTGGCCGAGCCCGGCGGCGTCGCCGCGCGAGAGCGGCGCGGCCAGCCAGAAGCGCTCGCGCTGGAAGGCGTACGTCGGCAGCTCGACGCGGCGCGCGCCGCTGCCCGCGTAGTACGCCTCCCAGTCCACGCGCGCACCGCGGGCGTGGGCGGTGGCCAGCGCGGCCGACAGCTGGCGCGGGTCGTCGTGGCCGCGGCGCAGCGCGGAGACGAACACCGGTGCGCCGCCGGGGAGTTCGAGGCCTTCGAGGCAGTCGCGGCCCAGGCCCGAAAGGACCGCGTCGGGGCCGATCTCCAGATACGTGGTGGCGCCGAGTTCGGCGAGCGACCGCACCCCGTCGGCGAAGCGGACGGCCTCGCGGACGTGGCGGACCCAGTACTCCGGCGAGCACAGCTCGGCGGCGGTCGCGGCGCGCCCGGTCAGCGTCGAGACCAGCGGGATGCGGGGGGCGGAGTAGTCCAGGATCTCGGCGATGCGGCGGAACTCGGCCAGCATCGGCTCCATGAGCGGCGAGTGGAAGGCGTGGCTCACCCGCAGCCGCTTGGTGCGGTGCCCGTCGGCCTCCAGCCGCGCGGCGACCTCGGCGACGGCCTCGGCGTCGCCCGATATGACCACGGACGCCGGGCCGTTGACCGCGGCGATGGCCACCCGGTCGGCGAGGGCTGTCAGCAGCGGGGCGACGGTCTCCTCGGAGGCCGTCACGGCCACCATGGCGCCGCCCTGCGGCAGTTCCTGCATCAGGCGGCCGCGCGCGGCCACCAGGGTCGCCGCGTCGTCCAGCGACAGCACGCCCGCGACGTGCGCGGCGGCCAGCTCGCCGATCGAGTGGCCCGCGACGTAGTCGGGGCGCACGCCCCAGGACTCCAGCAGCCGGAACAGGGCCACTTCGACGGCGAAGAGGGTCGCCTGCGCGTACACCGTCTCGTTCAGCAGGGCGCTGTCGGCGCTGTCCTCGGCGGCGAACAGGATCTCGTGCAGCGGCCGGTCCAGCTGGAGGTCGAGGTGACCGATCGCCTCGTCCAGGGCGGCGGCGAACACCGGCTGGGTGTCGTACAGCCCGAGGCCCATGGCGGCGCGCTGGCTGCCCTGGCCGGTGAAGAGGAAGGCGAGGCGGCCGGCGTCGGCGGTGCCCGGGAAGACGTACGGGGACTCCTGGCCCCCGGCCAGGGCCCGCAGCCCCGCCAGTACGGCGTCCCGGTCGTCGGCGGCCACCACGGCGCGGTGGGCGAGGCGGGCGCGGGTCGTGGCGAGGGAGTAGCCGAGGTCGGCCGCGGCCGGGGCGTCCTCCTGCTCGGCGTGGGCCAGCAGCCGGGCCGCCTGGGCGCGCAGCGCGGCCTCGCTCGCGGCGGAGACCGGCAGCAGCACGGGGCCGGCCTGCGGCGCGGCCCCGGGGGCGGCGGCCTCGGGGGCGGCGGCCTCGGAGGCCGGCGGCTCCTCGATGATGACGTGCGCGTTGGTGCCGCTGACGCCGAACGAGGAGACGCCGGCGCGGCGGGGCTCCTCGCCCTTCGGCCAGGCCCGGGACTCGGTCAGCAGGCGGACCTCGCCCGCCGACCAGTCGACGTTGGGGGTGGGCTCGTCCACGTGCAGGGTGCGGGGCAGCTCGTCGTGCCGCATCGCCATCAGCATCTTGATGACGCCGGCCGAGCCGGCCGCCGCCTGGGTGTGCCCGATGTTCGACTTGGCGGAGCCGAGCCACACCGGCCGGTCCTCGGGGCGGCCCTTGCCGTACGTGGCGATCAGGGCCTGCGCCTCGATCGGGTCGCCGAGGGTGGTGCCGGTGCCGTGCGCCTCGACGGCGTCGACCTGCCCGCCGGTCAGGCCGGCGTTGGCGAGGGCCTGGCGGATGACCTGCTGCTGGGCGCGGCCGCTGGGCGCGGTCAGACCGTTGGAGGCGCCGTCCTGGTTGAGGGCGGAGCCGCGGACGATGCCGACGACCGGGTGGCCGTTGCGCCGCGCGTCGGACAGCCGCTCCAGGACGAACACGCCGACGCCCTCGGCGAAGGCGGTGCCGTCGGCGGCGGCCGCGAAGGCCTTGACCGTGCCGTCGGGCGCGAGCCCCCGCTGACGGCTGAAGGCGGTGAAGGTGCCGGGGCTGCCCATGACGGCCACACCGCCGGCCAGCGCGAGCGTGCACTCGCCGCGCTGGAGCGACTGGACCGCCAGGTGCATGCCGACGAGGGAGCCGGAGCAGGCGGTGTCGACGGTGAGGGCCGGACCCGCGAGCCCGAGGACGTACGAGACGCGGCCGGAGATGACGCTGGGGGCGTTGCCGCTCAGCAGGTAGCCGTCGAGGCCGTCCGGGGCCTCGTGCAGCCGCATCGCGTACTCCTGCGGCTCGGCGGCGATGAACACGCCCGCCTCGGTGCCGCGCAGGGTCGCGGGGTCGATGCCGGCCCGCTCGACGGCCTCCCACACGGTCTCCAGCACCAGCCGCTGCTGAGGGTCCATCGCGAGGGCCTCGCGGGGGCTGATCCCGAAGAAGTCCGCGTCGAACTCGGCCGCGTCGGGCAGGAAGCCGCCGTGGCGCACGTACGTGGTCCCGGGCGTCGACGGGTCGTCGGAGAACAGCGCCTCCAGGTCCCAGCCGCGGTCGGCGGGGAACTCGTCGCGTACGTGCTCGCCGTTGCTGACCAGCCGCCACAGGTCCTCCGGGGAGGCGACCCCGCCGGGGTAGCGGCAGCCGATGCCGACGATGGCGATGGGCTCGTCGGAGACGGCCACCGCGCGCACCGGCGCCTCGGGGCGGTCGGCCAGGCCCAGGACCTCGGTGCGCAGGTGCGCGGCGAGTTCGGCCGGCGAGGGGTGGTCGAAGGCGACGGTCGGCGGCAGCGCCAGGCCGGTGGCCGCGTTCAGCCGCACCTGGAGCTCCAGCAGTGCGACGGAGTCCAGGCCCAGGTCCTTGAAGGAGCGGTCGGGGTCGACCGACACGGGCAGGCCGGCCCCCGCGAACGCGTCCGGGGCGTCGGCGTACTTCGCCCGCAGCACGGCGAGCGCGTGATCGCGTACGAGGTCGAGCAGGACGTGGGTCTGTTCGGTCGTCGGAAGCGCCTCGAGGTCACGCACGAGCGCGGACTCCGTCGCCGCGTCCGCCGCGGTGTGACCGGTCGGCACACCGTCGGTGCCGGAGACAAAGTTTCCGGGCTCAGTCATCTAGCACTCCACACACTCGTTGTCCGCAGCGGACGGAAGGACGTAAAGACGTGACGTAAAGACGTTCGTAAGGACGGACCTGGGGCTCCGGCGTGGCGGAGCGTCGACAAGTCGCCGTCCGCCCGGAGACGACGGGCGTCTCCGGGCGGACGGGCGGGGTCACTCGGCCGTGGCCACCGCGTGCTCGACGAGGCTCAGCGCCTGCACCGGGCAGGCCTCGATGGACTCCAGGATCTGGTCGCGCAGCGACTCGCCTGGCTCGTCGACGACGAGGACGGCCTGGCCGTCCTCGTTCTGGTCGAAGACGTCCGGACCCGAGAGCACACAGGCCCCGCAGGCGACGCAGACGTCCTTGTCGATGATGACTTGCAGCATCTTCGTCCTCTCCGTTACCAGGTGACCGGCAGCTCGTGCAGGCCGTCGATGAGGGCCTTCTCCTTGAAGGGGAGCTCCTCGACCGGCTTGGCCAGACGCAGGCCGGGGATGCGGCGCAGCAGCGTCGTGAAGACGACCTCCATCTGCATGCGGACCAGGACCTGGCCGGCGCAGCGGTGGTGGCCGTAGCCGAACGCGATGTTCTGCGCGGCCTCCTTGCGGTGGAAGTCGAGGGTGTTCGGGTCCGCGAACACCCTCGGGTCGTGGTTGGCCGCGGTCAGCGAGCAGATGACGCCCTCGCCCTTGCGGATCAGCTGGCCGCCGATCTCCGCGTCCTCCTTCGCGACGCGGACGGTGCCGTGGTCGGCGACGCTGGAGAAGCGCATCAGCTCGTCGACCGCCTGGCCGGCGAGCTCCGGCTTCTCGCGCAGGACCGCCGCCTGCTCGGGGTGGCTGAGCAGCACCAGGACGGCCATGGTCATGCCGTTCATGGTGCTCTCGTGGCCGCCCGCGATCATCGTGCGGACGAGGGCGCTGATGTCGGTGGGGCCGAGGTCGCCGCCGCGCTCCTGGTTGCGCAGGATCAGGCTGCTGATCAGGTCGTCGGCGGGCTTCTCCGTGCGCTCGGCGATCAGCCGGTGCAGCAGGATCTCGACCTCGGTGTTGGCGGCGGCGTGCTCCTCCGGGGTGCCCTGGGTCACCAGCGAGGTGATCCAGCGGTAGAAGAGGTCCGTCTGGTCGCGCGGCACGTCGAGCAGTTCGGTCATCGCGACGGACGGCAGCGGCATCGTCAGCGCGGAGATGATGTCGACCGGGCCGCCCTGGGCGAGCATCGCGTCGATGAGCTCGTCGACGATCTCCTGGGTGCGGGGCCGCATGGCCTCGACCTTCTTGGCGGTCATCTCCGGCATCAGCATCATGCGGTGCTGCGTGTGGACCGGCGGGTCCATGTGGAAGAGGGTGCGCTGGACGATGCCCTGCTCCAGCAGCTCCAGGGGGAAGCCGAACTGGAGCGGGTAGCCGGGGTCGGCGATGTCCGACTCGAAACGGGGGTCGCGCAGCATCTGCTGCATGTCCTCGTACCGGGTCAGCAGCCAGGCCTCGCGACCGTTGAACGTCAGCTTCACGCGGGAGACGGGCTCCGTCTCGCGCAGCACGGCGTAGTCCGGAGCCGGCTGCATCGGACAGCCGGTGCGCGGCAGCGGAAACGCGCGGACCGTCGTCTCCGACCGCGCAGTGGTGAGTTCCGTCATGGGTCCCTCTCTCATCCGCTCCGCACCTGGTGTGCGGTCACGGCCTGGATCGATCGCGTGGGTCGTGGTCGGGGCTCGGGCTCGGGCTCAGCGGGTGGCAGCGGGAGGGCGCACGCACAGGTGCGTCACCGTTCGCGGAAAACGCCTGCGCATTCCTCCCCCGGACTCCGTGCGGGGGGACCCCCAACCGGAGTTCACCCCATTCAGGCTGCTGTTCTTCACCCCTGCTGAAAACCCCTAAGCCGCGCCGCCCCTGATGGGAATGGCGGGGACCCGGCGAAATTAGGGGTGGTGAAGGGTGGTCACAGGGGGCGGCGGCAATGGCGGCCGGTGCCCGCGCCCCGTTTCGATGGGGTGAGGCCTCGGGATACCGCCCGGTCTCGGGATAACGCCCGGTCGCCGGGAAGGGAAGTCGAGGAGTCATGACGGAAACGCTGCAGGGCACCAGCGCATGGATCCGGCGGTTCCAGCCCTCGCCGGACGCCCCCCACCGCCTCGTCTGCTTCCCGCACGCGGGCGGAGCCGCCACGTTCTGGTTCCCGATGGCACAGGCGCTCGCCCCGCAGGTGGACGTGCTCGCGGTGCAGTACCCCGGGCGCCAGGACCGGCGCGGCGAGCCCTGCATCGAGGACATCGAGACCCTCGCCGCGCACGCCGCGGAGGAGGTCCTGGCCTGGTCGGACCGGCCCGTGACCCTGTTCGGGCACAGCATGGGGGCCATGGTCGCCTTCGAGACCGCCCGCCGCCTGGAGGAGCGGGGCCGGCCGCCGGCCGGCCTCGTCGTCTCCGGCATGCGCGCCCCGTCCCGGGCCCGCGGGGGGTCGAGTCAGGCCGAGACCGCCGAGGAACTCGTCGCCGGCATCCTGCGCCTGCGGGGCACCGACGCGGCCGTCCTGGACGACCCGGAGCTCGTCCGCATGATCCTTCCCACCATCCGCAGCGACTACAAGGCCGCCGAGAGCTACCGCTGGCGCCCCGGCCCGCCGCTCGGTACGCCGATCGCCGTACTGACCGGGACCGAGGACCCGCACGTGAGCACGGACGAGGCGGCGGCCTGGCGCGAACACACCGCCGGGCCGTTCAGCCTCACCGTCTTCACCGGGGGCCACTTCTTCCTGAACGAACACGCCGAGGCCGTCCGGAAGGTCGTTACCGACCACATTGCCCGGTCGTTCCAAGCGAACTCAGTCTGAATTCAAGCGACATCTGAAAAGAAGGATGTCCTGTCTCCCTCGGGTCTTTTCCAGCCGGTTCACGGGGGGACGACCCGAGCCACAACTCAAGGCAGGAGTGGGGCGTTGGCCAGCCTCTCGTATTCGATACGCGAAGAATCCGCAGCAGCCGGAACAGCCGGAATTGCTCCCGGACACGGACCGTCCCAAAAGGAAACCGTCCACGGGCTGCTGGACGCCGCCGCCGCGGCGGCGCCGGACGCCCCCGCCATCCGCGACGCCGCGGGTGCCTGGACGTACCGCGAGCTCGACGAGTACGGCCAGGCCTTCGCGGCCTGGCTGCGCAGCCGCGGCATCGGCGTCGGCGACCCGATCGTGCTCCAGCTGCCGACCAGCCGCGAGCTGGCCGCCATGTTCTACGGAGCATCCCGGGCCGGTGCGGTGTTCGTACCGCTCAACCCCACCATGAAGCCGTACCACCTGCGCCAGGTCAGCGAGAACGCCGGGCCCAAGCTGGCCATCGGCGACGCCGCGACCGGTGCGGGCCTCCAGGAGGCCGTCGGCGCGGTGCACCAGCTCGCCGACGTGTGGGCCGAGGTCGAGGAACTGCGCGCCCAAGGTGCCCGCACCACCTCCGAGGTACGCCCCGACGACGTGGCGACCCTCATCTACACCTCCGGCAGCACCGCCGCCCCCAAGGGCGTCGTCTGCCCGCACGCCCAGGTGGCGTTCGCCTCCCGGGCCCTGGTGGAGGCACTCGGGTACCGGTCGGACGACATCGTCTTCTGCCGTTTCCCGATGTCCTGGGACTACGGCCTCTACAAGGTCGTCATGACCTGCATCGCCCGCTGCGAGATCGTCCTCGCCGACCAGGACTCCGACCTCACGCTGGTGCGCCGCATGCGCGAGACCGGCGCGACCGTGGTCCCCATCGTCCCCTCCTTCGCCACCATGATCGTCAGCCTGGCGAAGCGGGACACCGAGCCGCAGGCCCCGGTCCGGATGTTCACCAACACCGGCGCCGCCCTGCCGCCCGCCACCATCGACGCGCTGCGCGAGCACTTCCCCGGAGCCCGCGTGGTGCGCCAGTACGGCCAGACCGAGGCCAAGCGCATCACCGTCATGCCGCCCGAGGAGGACCGCGAGCGCCCCGGCGCCGTCGGCCTGCCGCTCCCCGGAACCCGCGTGCTGATCGTCGACGCGGACGGCAACGAGCTGCCCGCCGGCGAGGTCGGCGAGATCGTCGCCGTCGGACCGCACGTCATGCCGGGCTACTGGAACAGTCCCGAGATCACCGCCGACACCTTCCGCACCGACCCCGCCAGCGGGCAGCGCAGCCTGCACACCGGGGACTACGGCAGCCTCGACGCCGACGGCTACCTCTACTTCGAGGGCCGCCGCGACGACATGTTCAAGCGCAAGGGCCTGCGGATGAGCACCCTCGAGATCGAGGGCGCCGCCATGGACATCCCCGGAGTGCGCGCCGCCGCGGCCCTGGCGCCCGGTGAGAAGCACGACCTCGCCCTCTTCGTCGAGGCCGACCTGACCCCCGCCGAGGTGCTCAAGGGCGTGGCCCAGCGCCTGGAGCCCGCCAAGGTCCCGGCGATCGTCCGCGTGCTGAGCGAGTTCCCGCTCACCCAGCACGGCAAGAACGCCCGCAAAGAGCTGGCCCTGCTGCTCGAAGGAAGTGGAAAGTGAGTTTCCCGTCCATGGAGCCGACCGAGCTCGCCCGCCAGTACGGCACGCCCCTCTACGTCTACGACCTCGACCGCGCCCGCACCGCCCGCCGGGACCTCTTCGGCTGGCTGCCCGAGGGCTTCGAGGTGTTCTACGCCTTCAAGGCCAACCCGCACGTCGACCTCGTACGGGCCCTGCGCGACGGCGAAGGCCCCGCCTGCAAGGCCGAGATCAGCTCCACCGGTGAGCTCGCCGCCGCCCTCGAAGCCGGCTACCCGGGCTCCGACATCCTCTACACCGGACCCGGCAAGACCCCCGAGGAGCTGTACGAGGCCATCGCGGCCGGCGTGCGCACCTTCTCCGCCGAGTCCCTGACCGACCTGGAGCACATCGGCGGCGCCGCCCTCGAACACGACACCGTCGCCGACTGCCTGCTGCGCATCAACAGCGCCTCCGCCAGCGCCACCACCAGCATCCGGATGACCGGCGCCCCCACCCAGTTCGGCATCGACAGCGAGACCGTCGCGGACCTCGCCGAGGAACTGCGCTCGGTGCCCGGCACCCGGATCGCCGGACTCCACCTCTTCTCCCAGAGCAACGCCGCCGACGAGGAAGCCCTCATCGGCGAACTCACCCACACCATCCGCGTGGCCGCCGCGATCCAGGACGACCTGGGCGTCCCGCTGCGCCTGCTCGACATCGGCGGCGGCTTCTCCGTCCCGTACGCGCAGCACGGCGAGCGGGCCCGCTACCCCAAGCTCCGCACCGAGCTGGAGGCCTCGCTCGACCTGCACTTCCCGCAGTGGCGCGAGGGCGCGCCGCGCCTCGCCGTCGAGTCCGGCCGCTACCTGTCCGGCGACAGCGGGACCCTGGTGGCCCGCGTCAGCAACGTCAAGATCAGCCGCGGCAAGAAGTTCGTCATCCTCGACGCCGGCATCAACACCTTCGGCGGGATGTCCGGCCTCGGCCGGCTGCTGCCGGTGTCCGTGCAGGTCGAGGCGGGCGAGGAGACCGAGAAGGCGAGCCTCGTCGGCCCGCTGTGCACCCCCGGCGACGTCCTGGGCCGCGGCATCGACCTGCCCCCGCTGGACGAGGGCGACCTCGTACGCATCCCCAACGCGGGCGCCTACGGGCCCACGTCGAGCCTCCTGATGTTCCTCGGGCGCCCGGCGCCGACCGAGGTCGCCGTCTCCGGCGGCAAGGTCGTCTCCGTCTCCCGCATCGAACACGTACGCACCTACCGGAGTGTGGAGGGCGATGATGCATGACCTGTCCGCCAGAGGCGCGGAGTCGCTCGTCGAGCGGTCGAAGGGGACCGTGATCGTCACCACCCTGGCCTCCGACTCCCACACGTGGAACCTCGTCTTCCTCCAGCTGCTCATCGAGGAGTGCGGGTACGACGTGGTCAACCTCGGCCCGTGCGTCCCCGACGAGCTGCTCGTCTCCGAATGCCGGGACCGCAACCCCGAGATGATCGTGATCAGCAGCGTCAACGGCCACGGCTACCAGGACGGGATGCGGGTCATCGGACAGCTCCGGGACTCCGCCCCGCTGGCCGCCACCCCCATCGTCATCGGCGGCAAGCTCGGCACCGACGGCGGCGAGGGCGCCAGCCGCACCCACGAGCTGATGGCCGCCGGCTTCGACGCCGTGTTCGAGGACGGCCAGGACCCGATCGCCGCGTTCCACGCCTTCCTCGCCACCCTGCCCTCGGAGCCCCGGCGGCCGGCCGTGGAGGCCGCGGACCACGCCCGGGTCTCCGCATGAGCGAACCCGCAGCTATCCGCGAAGGGCGGCCCGCCGGCCCGGCCCCCGTCGACTTCGGGGAGTTCGTCCGCAGGGAGGGCGGCAACGGCCGCCTGGTCGTCCAGCCCCGCATGGGATTCGGGGACCCCGGCCGGATGCGCGCCGGGCTCGTCGCCACCAAGGCCGCCGGCGCCGCCACCGTCGGCACCCTCACCCTCGACAGCTACACCCGCGTCGGGAACCTGGAGGCCGTCGAGACCGCCCTGCGCGACGGCATCGACCTCAACGGCTACCCGGTCGTCAGCCACCCGCCGGAAACCACCACCGCCGTGCTGGACGGCGTACGCGACGCGGGATTCCCCGTCCAGGTCCGGCACGGCTCCGCCACGCCCATCGACATCTTCCGGGCGATGATGCGGCTGAACCTCAACGCCACCGAGGGCGGGCCGGTCTCGTACTGCCTGCCCTACGGGCGCACCCCGCTCGCCGACGCCATCCGCAACTGGGAGGACTGCTGCGACCTGTACGTACGCATGCAGGACGTCGGCATCGAACCCCACCTGGAGACCTTCGGCGGCTGCATGATGGGCCAGCTCTGCCCGCCCAGCCAGCTCGTCGCCATCAGCTTCCTCGAAGCGATGTTCTTCGCCCAGCACGGCCTGCGCTCGATCTCCATGAGCTACGCCCAGCAGACCGACCCCGTCCAGGACCGCGAGGCCGTCACCGCACTGCGCCGGCTCAGCGCCGAACTGCTGCCCGTCGCCAACTGGCACGTCGTCATCTACGCCTACATGGGCGTCTACCCCGAGACGGACCACGGCGCCTACGGGCTGCTCGCCAGCGCCGCCGAACTCGCCGTCACCACCGGCGCGGAACGGCTCATCGTCAAGACGGCCGCCGAGGCCCGCCGCATCCCGACCATCGCGGAGAACGTCCAGGCCCTCGAGTACGCCAGCAACACCGCGCTGCGCACCGGCCGCGGACGCGACGACACCTTCACCGACTCCCCGACCTACCAGGAGGCGCGGGCCCTGGTCGAGGCCGTCCTGAACCTCGACGACGACCTGGGGCGGGCCCTGCTCAAGGCGTTCCGCCACGGCTACCTCGACGTCCCGTACTGCGTGCACCCCGACAACGCGGGCCGGGCGCGCAGCTACATCGACTCCGGCGGCCGGCTGTGCTGGGCCGACACCGGCAAGCTGCCGATCGCCGGGATCGCGGAGCGCGGGCCCTCGCGGAAGATCGGCTCGGCCGACCTGATGAACGACCTCTTCCATGTCCGGTGCAAGTTCGACGCAGGCCCCCGCGAGCTCGACCCCGTCACCACGGAGCTGATCCGCGGCCAGGCGGCGATCGGGTCACGGACGAAGGAGTACACCGCATGACCACACAGACCGTCCCCGTTCCCGTGGAGACCGGCGCCTGGGTGCGCCGCTTCCACCCCGACGGCCAGGACGCCGCGCACCGGCTGATCTGCTTCCCGCACGCGGGCGGCTCGGCGTCCTTCTATTTCCCGGTCTCCCGGGCGCTGACCCCGGGCGCGGACGTCCTGGCGATCCAGTACCCGGGCCGCCAGGACCGCCGCCACGAGCCCTGCCTCGACTCGATCGGGGAGCTCGCGGACGCCCTCGCCGCGGAGGTGCGCCCCTGGTGCGACCGGCCCGTCACCTTCTTCGGGCACAGCATGGGCGCCACCCTCGCGTACGAGGTCGCCCGGCGCCTGGAGGCCGAGGGCACCGTACTGCACGGACTGTTCGCCTCCGGCCGCCGCGCCCCGTCCACCGTGCGCGACGAGCGCGTGCACCTGCGCGACGACGAGGGGCTGCTCGCGGACATCACCCGGCTGGCCGGCACCGACACCGCGGTGCTCGGGGACCCGGAGATCGTCCGCATGATCCTTCCGGCGATCCGCGCCGACTACCGGGCCGCCGAGACCTACCGGTACCAGTCCGGGCCGCCGCTGAGCTGCCCGCTCTTCGTCCTGACCGGCGACAGCGACCCGCACGTGACGCCCGAGGAGGCGCGCGCCTGGGAGCGGCACACCACCGGCCCGTACGCGCTGCGCACGTACCCCGGCGGCCACTTCTACCTCAACTCCCAGGCGGGCGCCGTCCTGGGGGAGATCTCCGCGCACCTGGGCTGACCGGCCCCCGGGCCGGCCACCGGGCCGGGCCCCCGGGCCGGCCACCGGCTCCCGCCGAATCCGGCGGGAGCCTTTCCCGTATTCCCGTATTCCGGTCCCATTCCGGCCGGGGTGCGGGAAAACGGCCTGGTGACGCATACCATGTCACCGATGCGTGCGTGATACGCATGGCATCTCCGGATCTCTCGAAGAGGACGAATGAAGGCGGGACGCTCCATGACCAGCAACGAGGGCAGCGGCCTGCCGGGCAGCATCGACGTGCTGTGGGAGCTGCGCAGCCGGGAACAGCGCGGAGCACGCGCGGGCCTGAGCGCGGCACGCATCGTCACGGCGGCGATCGAGTACGCGGACCAGTTCGGTCTGGGTTCCCTGTCGATGGCCCGGGTGGCCGAGCGGCTCGACTTCGCGACGATGTCCCTGTACCGGCACGTGTCGAGCAAGGACGAACTCCATTCGCTCATGGTCGACATGGCGTACGGCAAGCCGCCGCTGCTCGAAGGCAGCGACAAGGACTGGCGCGGCGGCCTGGAGCTGTGGGCCCGCGCGTTCCTGGAGATCTTCCGGCGCCACCCGTGGATGCTGCAGGTCCCGGTCAGCGGACCGCCGCTGGAGCCGGGCCAGATGAGCTGGCTCGAATGCGGGCTGCGCACGCTCGGCCGCACGGGGCTCTCGCCGAACGAGAAGCTCTCGGTGATGCTGCTGATGGTCGGCTACGTACGCAACAACGCGCAGGTGTCCATGCCGCTGACCAGCCAGGACCAGAGCGAGGAAGAGCTCATGGCCAACTACGGGCGGGCCATGGACAAGTTCGTCGACGCGGAGACCTTCCCCGCGGTCCGCGAACTGATCGAGGCCGGCACCTTCCAGGAGACGGACGACGACTTCTCGTTCGGCCTGGAACGGGTCCTCGACGGCATCGAGGTCCTGATCCGCAAAAACGCCGGCAACAACCCCCTGGCCTGACCCCGCGTCTGCCGACGCCGGCGGAGGGCATCGCGTACCCCCCGTAGCGGGCACCACAACCGTCACCGGGCGTTCCGCACGGCGATCGAGGCCGTGGTGCCAGCCGCGGTTGCTTTCGAGACACGTCTACGAGCGATGCTTCCCCGGCCGGGTCAGCGAACCCCTTCGTCCATCAGGACGTAGAGGAGGCCGGCCAGGGAGCCGCTGCTGACGATCTCGCGGCGGTCGATCATGCCCCCAGGCCCATGGGGCAGTTCCCACTGCATCGCTGCTGCCCCCTCGATCGGCCTCCGGCATTGCAGAGCCCGCCTCTCCGTTCAGAGCGCCAGCGGGAAAAGACGTCCGCCCCGACCACCGGGAGGTGGTCGGGGCGGACGTCTTTCGGGCTCTTCGGGGGCCTATCGGCGATCAGTGATAGGCGACCGAAGAGTGCGGTGCGGCGGCGGGGGTGGAAGCCGCACCCGCGGTGGTCGGGATGTGCTGGGGCTCCTGCGACTGCGCGGCCTCGAGCGAGCCGGGCAGCGCCGCCTCGATCGGGGTCTTGCGGAGCAGGAGGGCGGCGATCAGGGCGGTGAGGAGCATCAGGCCCGCACCGACGAGGGACGCGACCTGGAGGCCGTGCGTGAAGGCCTCCCGGCTCGCCTCGACGACCTGGGCGCCGATCTGCTGCGACTGGTGGGCGGCCACGTCGGCCGCACCGCCGATGGTGCTGCGCAGCGAGTCGAGCGCCGAGCCGGTGACGCCCTCGGGGCTGACCTTGGCCATGTCGTCGCGGTAGACGGCGGAGCCGATGGAGCCGAGCGAGGCGAAGCCGAAGGCGATGCCGAACTCGGTGAAGGTCTCGGAGGTCGCCACCGAGGAACCGGCCTGCTCCGGCGGGGCCGAGGTGACCACGATCTCCGCGGCCAGTGTCTTCGACGCCACCATGCCGCCGGCCAGCAGGCCGACGCCGACGAGGACGACCGCGATGTTGGAGTCGACCTCGACCATGGTCAGGACGCCGAAGCCGGCGGCCATGATGACCAGGGCGGAGCCGATGAGCACGGCCGGGCGGACCTTGCGGCCGAGCGAGGCCGACAGGGCGACCGCGACACCGATGGCGGGCATCGGAGCCAGCGACCACAGCGAGGCCTTGAGCGGGGAGTAGCCGAGTACGAGCTGGAGGTACTGGTTGGTCAGGACGCTGCTGCCCATGAGGGCGAACGCCACCATCAGGTTGACGATGACCGCGCCGCTGAAGCCGCCGCTGCGGAACAGCGAGATGTTGATCATCGGGTTGGCCGTGGTCTTCTGGCGGATCACGAAGGCGACGACCAGGAGGGCGCCGACCGCGGCCCAGACGGCCGCGCTCTGGCTGTAGCCCTCGATGACGAGCTCCTTGAACCCGTAGATCAGCGCCATGACGCCGGCCAGGGAGAGCACGGTGCTCAGCAGGTCGAGCTTGCCGCGGTTCGGGTCGCGGTACTCGGGCAGCAGGAACGGGGCCGAGAGCAGGACCAGGACCATCACCGGGGTGTTGATCAGGAAGACCGAGCCCCACCAGAAGTTGTCCAGCAGGAGGCCGCCGACGATGGGGCCGATGGCGGCACCCGAGGTGAGCGTGCCACCCCAGGCCGCGATGGCCGTCTTGCGCTCCTTGGAGTCGTGGAACATGTTGCGGATCAGCGCCAGCGACGTCGGCGTCAGGGTCGACGCGGCGAGGCCGAGCAGTGCCCGCGAGGCGATGAGCATCTCAGGGCTGGTGGAGAAAGCGGCGAGGGCCGAGGCCACGCCGAACAGGGCGGCACCGATCAGCAGCAGCTTGCGGCGGCCGATGCGGTCGCCCAGCCAGCCGACGGTGACCAGGGTGCCGGCCAGGACGAAGCTGTAGATGTCCATGATCCACAGCAGCTGCGAGGCCGTGGGCGAGATGTCCTCGCTCAGCGGCGCGATCGCGAATCCCAGCACGGATACATCGACAGAGACCAGCAGGGTGACCAGGACGATCACTCCTAGGCCGATCCACTCCTTCGTTCCTGCCTTGGGCTTCAGTTCCGTCATGGCAATCGTCCATATCCTCTCGGCGTACGCAGCACGCAGAGCGTATCAGGTACGCACACGCGTGTCACGTACTCGTTGGGGGGTGGAGGGGTCGGTGGGGGGTTGCGCCGCGAACGGTGGGGGCGGGAACGGGTCCTGCGTGGAGCGGCGGAAGACAGCATGAGCGCCGTGGGGTGTGGTACCCCAGGCGCTCGTTGGAATAGATATGAGTGAGATCCTGCACGGAAAGCGGATCGCCGGTACGGGCTGCTAACGCCGGGTCTTTGTAGCGCATTTCTGTATCCCTGAAAGCAAGCGTATTTCCGGGTGGGCGATTCGCCTGACTGTCGTCAGAGTTTCCGTACTGAACGCTAACGGAGCGATTTGCCCCGGAGCCACCCCTATCCACCCCTAACCCGACCCCTGGTATGCCGTTGCCCGCGCCAAGGGGTCAAGTCGGCGGCGGGGCGCCCGGGTGGGCCGGTCCCCGAGGGGGAGGGGTGGGACGGCTGTGATCCTAGGGGGCCCGCGGCCGTGCTCAGGGGTGGGCGGAGAGCCCTTCACCGAAGTAATTTTCGAGAGATCTCAGTCCGTCGCGAGTTCGTGAAACGTACGTGCCGACTCGGCGCAGTGTCGGAATTCCTGCCCCCGAGTGCACGGAAAACTCATCTCGCCCCGGCGTCGTCGAATGGCATAGGAGGGTGTGCTCGGTGAGCAACGAGGAGAAGCTTCTCGGGTATCTACGCCGGGCGACCACCGATTTGCGTGAAGCCCGCAAACGGCTCGCCGCGGCGGAGCGCAGGTCATCGGGCGAGCCGATCGCGGTCGTGGGAATGGCCTGCCGGTACCCCGGCGGCGTCACCTCCCCCGACGACCTGTGGCGGCTCGTGGCCGAGGGCCGCGACGGCGTCTCCGCGTTCCCCGAGGACCGCGGCTGGAACACCGACGCCCTGTACGACCCCGAGCCGGGCAAGCCCGGGCGGACCATCACCCGCGAGGGCGGCTTCCTCTACGACGCCGGCGACTTCGACGCGGGCCTCTTCGGGATCTCCCCGCGCGAGGCCCTGGCGCTCGACCCCCAGCAGCGGCTGCTGCTGGAGACGTCGTGGGAGGCCATCGAGAACGCGGGCATCGCCCCGCACACCCTCCGCGGTACGAAGACCGGTGTTTTCGGCGGCGTCATGTACCACGACTACGCGCTGGGCACGGAAGCCGCGGCGACCACCGGCGGCAGCCTGGTCACCGGCCGCGTCGCGTTCAGCCTGGGCCTGGAGGGCCCGGCCGTCACCATCGACACGGCCTGCTCCTCCTCCCTCGTCGCCCTGCACCTCGCCGCGCAGTCCCTCAACTCCGGCGAGTCCACGCTCGCCCTGGCCGGCGGCGTCACCGTGATGACCGAGCCGGACATGTTCCTCTACTTCAGCCACCAGCGCGGCATGGCCGCCGACGGCCGCTGCAAGCCCTTCGCCTCGAACGCGGACGGCACCGGCTGCTCGGAGGGCGTCGGCGTCATCGTCCTGGAGCGCCTCTCCGACGCCCGCCGCAACGGACACCCCGTCCTCGCCGTCATCCGCGGCAGCGCCGTCAACCAGGACGGCGCCTCCAGCAGCATGACCGCCCCCAACGGCCCCTCCCAGCAACGCGTCATCCGCAGC
>NZ_LGDB01000259.1:0-19184 GCF_001279655.1 Streptomyces sp. WM6372
CATCGACGTCGCCTACCGCTACTTCGCCACCACCCGGCGCCGGTTCATCCTCGCCGACACCCCCGGCCACGTGCAGTACACCCGCAACATGGTCACCGGGGCGTCGACGGCGGAGCTCGCCGTCGTGCTCGTCGACGCCCGCAACGGGGTGGTCGAGCAGACCCGCCGGCACACGGCGGTCGCGGCCCTGCTGCGGGTCCCGCACCTGGTGCTCGCGGTGAACAAGATGGACCTGGTCGGCTACGACGAGTCCGTCTTCGCCGCCATCGCCGCGGAGTTCGCCGACTACGCCCGCGGGCTCGGCGTCCCCGAGGTCATCGCCATCCCGGTCTCCGCGCTGGCCGGGGACAACGTGGTCGAGCCCTCCCCGCACATGGACTGGTACGGCGGCCCCACCATCCTGGAGCACCTGGAGACGGTCCCCGTGGACCACGACCCGCAGGGGGCGCCGGCCCGGCTCCCGGTGCAGTACGTGATCCGCCCCCAGACCGCCGAGCATCCCGACTACCGCGGCTACGCCGGCCAGATCGCCTCCGGCGTGCTGCGCGTCGGGGCCCCGGTGACCGTCCTGCCGTCCCGGCTCACCACCACCATCGAGGCCATCGACACGCTCGGCGGCCCCGCCGAGGCGGCGTGGGCCCCGCAGTCGGTGACGGTGCGGCTGGCGGACGACATCGACGTCTCCCGCGGGGACATGATCGCCCCGGCCGACGGCGCCCCGCCCGTCACCCGCGACCTCACGGCCACCGTCTGCCACGTCGCGGACCGGCCGCTGCGGGTCGGCGACCGGGTGCTGGTCAAGCACACCACCCGTACGGTCAAGGCGGTCGTGAGGGAGATCCCGTCCCGGCTGGCCCTGGACGACCCGGCCCGCCGTACGGCCGTCGAGGAGCTGCGGGCCAACGACATCGGTCAGGTCGTGGTCCGCACGGCAGAGCCGCTCGCCCTCGACGCGTACGCGCGGTCCCGCCGTACCGGGTCGTTCCTGCTGATCGACCCGGACGACGGGACCACGCTGACGGCGTGCATGGCTACGGAGCCGGCCTGCTGACCCCGCCTGCCCCGCCGACCCCACTGACCCCGCCGACCCCTGCGCCGAGGGCCCCGGCGACCAGGTCGACCAGCTGCTCCTCGCGCCCCTGGAGGTAGAAGTGGCCTCCGGGGAACACCCGGGTGCCGAACTCCGCCGTGGTCAGCTCGCCCCAGGTCGCCAGCTCCCCGGGCGGACAGTCCGTGTCCCGGTCGCCGCTGAACGCGGTGACCGGGACACCGGTGCGTGCGGGCTCGCGGACCGGCAGGTAGTCGGTCAGCAGCCGGAAATCGGCGCGCAGCGACGGCAGGAGCAGCTCCCGCAGCTCGGGTATCTCGTACACCTCGGGCTCGGCGCCGCCCTGCCGGCGGGTGTACGCGACCAGCGAGTCGTCGTCCAGCGCGGGCAGGTTCTCGCGGTCGCGGTGCGGGGCGGCCATCCCCGAGACGAACAGGTGCACGGGGAGGGCGTGCGGGGCGGTCCGGCCGAGCCGGAGCGTGGTCTCGTACGCCACGAGCGCGCCCATGCTGTGGCCGAAGACGACGGTGGGCAGTACGGGCAGCGCGGCGAGGGCCGCGGCGGCGGCGCCGGCGCTCTCCTCCATCGTCTCGCTGCACGGCTCGGCCAGCCGGTCCTGGCGGCCGGGGTACTGCACGGCGAGCAGTTCGACCCCGGCCGGGAGGTGGCGGGCCCAGCCCTGGTAGGCGCTCGCGCCGCCGCCGGCGTGCGGCAGGCAGACGATGCGGGCGCGGGCGGGACGCGGGGCCGGGGCGCCGGGGACGGTGAGGCGTTTGAGCCAGCGCGATGTGTCGGCGCCGCCGGTCGAAGTGGGGTGCGCCGTCACCCGAGTTCCCCGCGCTCCACGCAGAACTCGTTGCCCTCGGGGTCCGCGAGGGTGACCCAGCCGCTGCCGTCGGGGCGGGTCCGGTCGGAGACCAGGCTGGCGCCGAGGGCCCGTACCCGGGCGACCTCTTCCTCGCGCGTGCGGCCGTGCGGCTTGAGGTCGAGGTGGATGCGGTTCTTCGCCGCCTTGCCCTCGGGGACCCGTACGAACAGCAGGGTGGGGCCGCCCTCGGGGTCCTCGATGACCGCCTCGGGGTCCCCCGGCTTGTCGTCGTCGGCCAGCGGGCGGCCCAGCAGGCCGCTCCAGAACAGACCGAGGTCGTACGGGTCGCCGGTGCAGTCGAAGGTGATCGTGCGGATGCTCGGGTACATCGTCGTTCTCCGTGGGTAGTTGGGGGTGGGACCGGCCGGCCGGCCGATCACCCGGATGATCTCAGGATGCCCCGGCGAGGGACTTGGCGCGGGCTCGGGGGCGGGCGACCACGGTGTTGCGGCCGATCATGTTGGCGATCTCCGCACGTGAGGAGACCTCCAGCTTGGCGAAGATCCGGCCCAGGTGGGTCTCCACCGTCTTGTGGCTGACCCCGAGGGTGCGGGCGATCTGCCGGTTGGTGCAGCCCTGGCTGACCAGTTGGGAGATCTCGTACTCGCGCTGGCTGAGCATGTACGCCTCCTCGGCGGGGGCGGCGACCACGGCGGCCTCGGCGGTGGCGGCGGCGACCTCCCGGCCGAGCCGGGCCGCGGAGCAGGCGGTGGCCGTGTACGCGGCGGCGGTCAGGTGGCGGCCGGCCTGTTCCGGCTCGCCGAGCCGCATCCGGGCCCGGGCCAGGGCCACGCGGGCCCAGCCCTCGTCGGCGGCGTGCCCGCAGGCGGCGGCCGCGGAGAGGGCCTCCTCGGCGGGGGCGAGCGCCCCGGCGGGGCCGTCGGCGACGGCGGCGGCCAGCAGCAGCGCATGGACGCGGAGCCCTGCGAGCCCGGTCCGCGCGGCGAGTTCGCGGGCTTGGTCCGCGGCGGTCCTCGCCGCGTCGGTGCGGCCCACCGCGAGCCGGGCCCCGCACAGGGTCTCGGCGAGCGCGAGCCGCTCGGCGGCGGGCAGGGGCGCGGAGTGCGGGTCGGCCAGTTCGGCGCCGGCGAGGGTCTCCAGGCTGCCGAGGGCGTCTCCGGCGGCCAGTTCGGCGGCGGCCAGCACCAGCCGGGAGCGGTGCCACCAGGCGCCGTCGGCGGCGGCCAGCGTGCAGGCGGCCCGGGCCACCGCGACGGCCGTCTCGGGGGTGTGGACCTCCAGGGCGACCTGGGCGCGCACGCACAGCGCCAGAGCGCGCGGCTCCTGACCGCCCGCCAGTTCGGAGCAGCGTACGGCCTCTTCGGCGCGGGCGGCGGCCTGCGGGAAGCGGCCCTGGCGCAGCAGCAGGGCGGCCAGGCCGGCGGCGAGCGCGGTGGCGGCCGGCCACTGGCCGGTGGAGCGGGCGGTGTCGAGGCCGCGGGTGAAGTGCCGTACGGCGGGGCCGTACTGCTCCAGTTCGGTCTCCAGGCGGGCCAGGCAGTCCAGGGCGCCGAGGCGCGGGGCGAGGGCGCGGTCGGTGAGGGTGTCGGCGATCCGGGCCGCGGCGCGGGCGTCGCGCAGGGCCGCGGAGGTCTCCCCGGCGGCCAGGCGCAGGGTGCCGCGGGCGGCGAGGGCGTGGGCGTGGAGGGCCTCGTCGGCGCCGTGCGCGGCGGCGGCCCGTACGGCCTCGTCGCCCCAGGCGGCGGCCTGCGCGGGGCGGCCGTCGCCGGCCGTGACCGCCAGGGCGGTCCACAGGACGGCGGCGCGGTGCGGGTCGGCGGCGCGGTGCGGGGCGGCGGCGCCGGGGGCCGCGGCGAGCTCGGCGAGTGCGGCGCGGAGGATCTCGCGGGCCTGGGGGAGGTCCCCGGCCAGTTCGGCGAGGCGGGCGCGCGGTTCGGCGGCGTCCGCTCCTGCGGGGGCGTGGTCGGGCCCGTCGAGGAGTTCCTCGCGGGTGGCGAGGGCGGCACGGGCCAGGTCGCTGCGACCGCTGCGGACGGCGGCGGCGGCCGCGGCGGCGAGCAGCTCCCGGCGGCGGGCCCGGTGCGCGGGGGCGGCGGGCAGCAGCCGGGCGGCGGCGGTGTACCAGGCACCGGCCGTGGCGGGGTCCGATGCGAGCACCTCGTCGGCCGCGGCGAGGAGTTCGGTCGCACCGGACTCGTCTCCGGGCAGGCAGGCCTGCTCGGCGTGGCGGGCGCGGCGGACCGCCGGGCGGCCGTGGCCCCGGTGGTGCGTACGGGCGCGGCGGTGCGCGCCGAGCCGCCAGCCGCCGGGCACGGCGCTGTGCACGAGCCGGGCCAGCAGGGGGTGGCGGAACTCGACGTGGCCGGGGACGGCGGCGCAGGTGCGCAGCACGTCCGCGGCGAGGAGTTCGTCGACGGCGGCGAGGACGGCGGCGCGGTCGAGTTCGGCGACCTCGGCGAGGGCGTCGGGTTCGGCGGGCTCGCCGAGCACGGCGGCGGCGTGTGCCACCAGGCGGGCGTGCGGGCCGAGCGCGGTCACCTCGGCGAGCAGCGGGGCCGCGGCGCGGGCGGCGAAGGGGCCCGCTCCGGGGGCGTCCCCGGGGCAGGTGCCGGGTCCTTCGCAGGAGGCGGTGAGCAGGGCGAGCAGGCGGGGGTTGCCGCCGCTGTCCTGGTGCAGGGTGGCCCGGTGGCGGGCGCAGGGCGCGGCGCCGGCGAACTCCTCGGCGCCGGCCCGGTCCAGCGGGGCGAGATCGAGGTGCTCGGCATGGCGGCCGGGGTGCGCCGCGGTCAGTGCGGCGAGCAGCCCGGGCGGGCACTGCCGGGGCCGGTAGCCGAGTACGAGCAGGACCCCGTCCCGCGGCGACTCCAGCAACCCGGTCAGTGCCTCCCGTGCCTCCTCCCCGCACCGGTGCACGTCGTCGACGAGGAGGACGACGGGTGCGGCCGGGGCAGCCGGGGCGGTTGGGGTGGTTGGAGTGACCAGGGCCGTTGGGGCGGTTGGGGCGGGCAGGGCCGAGAGGGCCTGTGGGAGGGCCTCCGGGGTCGTGCTGCACACGTGGGCGCCCGCCCGGGCGGCCCACGCGGCGATCTCGGCGAGGAGCCGCGTGGTGCCCAGGCCCGGATCCCCCGCGATACCGACGAGGGCCGGGCCGTCGCCGAGGGCGGCGAACCGCCGGCGGACGGCCGCGAGCTCCTCCCCACGGCCGATCAGCGGGCGCATCGAGCCTGTGGTCACCGAGGCCCCGCTCCGGCGGCTGCCCCGGCGTCCTGCGCCATGGCCTGACGCAGGCTGAGCGGCCGCATGTCCGTCCAGACCTCGTCCACGTGGGCGACGCACGCTTCCTTGGACCCGCTGAACCCGGTGGCGCGCCAGCCCGCCGGGATCTCGCGGATCTGCGGCCAGATCGAGTACTGCTCCTCGTCGTTGATCACGACGTCGTACCGGCCCTCGTCGTCGTCTTGGAACACGGTCCAACCTCCGCTGATTGCGCTGATTGCGTTGACAAATGCCCCGCCAGACTGATTCAGCGGGCCTCCCCGCCACAACGGACGGCCGATGGAGGGTGGCGAACCCTCCCATCGGAGAACCCGATCGGGCCCGGTCAGGGCCCCGGCCACGCCCGATCGCCGGGCCCGGCCGGCCTCGGTCGGGCCCGACCGCAACACCTGATCGGGCCAGGCCATGTCTCGGACACGGCCCGGCTGCGGCCCGGCCGCGGCCGATCGCCGCACCCCATCGGCACGGCCGATCCCACGCATCGCGAACCCCGCACCGCGAACCCTGGCAGGGCCCGCCCGGCCGCCCGTAGCCTGCCCGCGGCCGCCCCTGACCAACGGGCCGCCGGGAATGGGGGATTCGCAGATGAACATCGGCCTTCTGGGTCCGCTGGAGCTCACACAGGACGGCGCGCCACGCCCCCTCGGCGGACCCCGCCAGCAGATCGTCCTCGCGGCGCTGGCCCTCCACGCGAACCAGGTCGCCCCGCAGGAACTGCTCGTCGACGCGATCTGGGGCGAGTCCCCGCCGGAGACGGCGCGGACCCAGGTCCAGTCGGCGGTCTCCGCGCTGCGCAAGGTCTGCGTCCGGGCCGGGCGCCCCGACGCGATCGAGACGACCGCGGCCGGCTACCGGCTGCGGGTGGCGGACGAGGAGCTGGACGCCCACCGGTTCGCGCAGCTCCTCGCGCGGGCCCGCTCGTACGCCGCCGCCGGCGACCCTGCCGAGGCGGCGCGGCACCTGCGCGAGGCGCTCGCCCTGTGGCGGGGCCCGGCCCTGCTGGGCCTGGACAGCGATCCGGTGCGCCGGGGCGCGACCCTGCTCGACGAGCAGCGGCTGACGGCCCTGGAGGAACTGGCCCGGCTGGACCTGGCGCTGGGCCGGCACGCCGAGATGACGGGCGAGCTGTTCGCGCTGGCGTCGGCGGAGCCGCTGCGCGAGGGGCTGCACGCGAGCCTGATGCTGGCGCTGTACCGGTCGGGCCGGCAGGCGGAGGCCCTGGAGGTGTACCGCAGGCTGCGTGCCGTGTTCGACGCGGAGCTGGGCATCGAGCCGGGCCGCGCCCTCCAGGACCTGGAGGCGGCCGTCCTGAACCGGGACCCCTCCCTCGACGCGGCCGCGGCGGCCCACGTCGGCCCGTCGGGGGGCGGGGCCGTGGCGCAGCCCGCACCGGCTTCGGCCGCAGGCCCCGTACGACCCGAACAACTCCCCTCCGATCTGCCCGACTTCACGGGCCGTGGGGAGTACCTGGCCGAGCTCACGGAGTTCCTCGGCGGCCCGGACGGGGCCTCGGGCGGTACGGGTGAGCCCGTGCGCATCGCCGGGATCTGCGGCAAGGACGGGGTCGGCAAGTCGAGCCTGGCCGTGCACGCGGCGCACCGGCTGCGCGAGCGGTTCCCCGACGGCCGTCTGTACGCCGCGCTGGCCGACGGCGGCGACGGGGGTGACGGGGACGGAGGCGGAGGCGGCGACGCGCTCGCCGGGGTGCTGGCCGGCTTCCTGCGCGCCCTCGGCGTGCCCGCGCACGCGGTGCCCGGGGGCCGCGGCGAGCGCCAGGCGCTGTACCGCAGCCTGCTGGCGGGGCGGCGGATGCTGATCGTGCTGGACGACGTGGCCGACGAGGCCGCGGTCCGCGAACTCCTACCGGGCGACGCCCGTTCGGCGGTGGTCGTCACGGGCCGCTACCCGCTGACCGGCCTGCCCGGCATCCGGCAGATCCGCCTCGACGTCCTCGACGAGGCGCACTCGGTGGAACTGCTCACCCGGATCGCCGGCGCCGAGCGGATCGCGGGGCAGCTCCCGGCGGCCCTGGAGCTGGCCGAGTTCTGCGGCGGGCTGCCGCTGGCGCTGCGGGTGGTGGGGGCGCGGCTGGCCTGCCGGCCGCACTGGACGCTCGACCGGCTCGTACGGCGCTTCCGCGACGAGGCGGGCCGGCTCGACGAGTTCTCGTACTGCGGGATGGAGCTGCGCTCGCACATCACGCTCGCCTACCGGGCGCTGGATCCGGAGCCGGCCCGGCTGCTGCGGCTGCTGACGCTGCTGGACGCGGCCGAATTCCCGGGCTGGACGGCGGCCGCGCTGCTCGGCACGGATCCGGCCGGGGCCGAGGACGTGGTGGAGGAGCTGGTCCACTCCCAGCTGCTGGACCTCGTACCCGGAGGCGACGGGGACGGTGGCGGAGGCGGAGGCGGAGGCAGTGGCGCGGGGTTTTCCTGCACCACCGCCCGCTACCGCTTCCACGGCCTGATCCGCGTCTTCGCCCGCGAGCAGCTGCTGGCGACGGAGAGCGCGCAGGAGTCCGCGGACGCGGTGCGCCGGGTGCTGGAGACCTGGCTGTCGCTGGCCGCGCAGGCCCACCGGCGCGAGCACGGCGGGGACTTCCTCGTACCGCACGGCGAGGCCCCGTCACCGCTGTACGCCCTGCCCGCCGCCGCGGCGGACGAGGTCCTGGCCGCGCCCGGCCGGTGGTGGGAGCGGGAGCACGAGGCGCTGGTGGCGGCGGTGCGCCGGGCCGCCGGTGCCGGCCTCCACGAGGTGGCCCGGGAGCTGGCGGTGACCTGCGCCGGGCACTTCGAGACCCGCGCGCACACCGAGGACTGGCGCGAGAGCGGCGAACTCGCCCTGGCCGCCTGCGAGGAGGCCGGAGACGCGCGGGGCGCGGCCGCGGCGCGCACGAGTCTGGCGGCGCTGCACCTGTTCCGGCACCGGGCCGCGGAGGCGGCGCCACTGCTGGCCTCGGCCGCGGACGCCTTCCGCGGACCCGGTGACCGGCACGGGCAGGCCCTCGTACGGTGGCTCTCCGCGCGCGCGGACGCCGTACGGGGCGACCACGCGGCGGCGGCCGAGGGCCACGCCGCGGCCGCGGCGCTGCTGCGGGAGGCCGGGGACCGGGCGGGCGAGGCGCTGGCGCTGGCCGGGGAGGCCGCCGCCCGGCTGGAGCTGGACCGGCCCGAGGAGGCGCGGGAGCTGCTGACCCGGGCGCTGGGCCTGAGCCGGGAGACGGACTCGCCGCGGGCCGAGGCGGAGACGGTGCGCGGGCTGGGCGCCCTGTACCTGCACACCGGGGAGGGCGAACTCGCCGCCCAGGCCTTCAACTGGGCGCTGCGGATGGACCGGGCGGCCCGCAACCGCACCGGCGAGGCGCACACGCTGCTGGGCCTGGGCCTGGTGCACGGGCGCGCCGGGCGCGGCGAGGCCGCCGAGGGCGCCCTGCTCCAAGCCCTGGCCCTGGCCCGGCGCACCGGCGACCGGGCGGCGGAGGGACGGGTCGCGCTCGCCCTGGGCCGGTCCGCGCTGGAGGGCGGCGCGCCCGAGGCGGCCGTGGCCCATCTGACGGCGGCGCGGGAGGCGTTCACGGGCCTGGGCGGCTCCCGGGTCTGGCAGGGCCGCGCGGCCAGCGCGCTCTTCGACGCGCACGCCGCCTCCGGCGACCCGGCGGCGGCCCTGGCCGAGGCCGCCGCGGCCGAGAGACTGCTGGCACCCGACCCGACCCCGGCAGCGGCCCGCCTCCGCTCCGAACTCGCGGGCAAACAGCTCCTGGTACGGGGCTCCGCGGGCTGAAGAGGGCTTCCGCAAGCCTCGGTCATGGTGGGCCGGGTTCTTCGAAGGCGTGCGGACCGCGTGCCCGCCCCGTCGTCCCATGCGGTGGCGGACGGTGTGGCGGATGACCCGACTGGGCAGGCCGCCGGTGATCTGACCCCCGCCGACGGCAGGGGGACAACGGCCGGTGGATAGCGGGTGGGTAGGGGGTGGCGGCACGCTGCGGGTACCGGGGCAGGCGGCCCCGCTCGCAGGAAGGCGCCCGCATGCCCCGTACCGCCCCGCCGGCCCCCTCGTACGGGGCCGCCCTCTCGTACGAGGCCGCCGCCCAGGTCTGCGCGACGGCGGCCCGGACCCTGCTCGTGCCGCGCGTCAGCTCCGCCACCGTGCTGGGTACGGGCCCGGCCGTGGCGGCCCACCTCGCGGCGCTGGTGCGCGAGGTGCCCGGCCTCGGCAACATCACGGTGCACCCGGGCCCGGCCCGCTGGCCGCACCCCGAGGCCGCGGCGCTGGCGGCCGCGCAGGGCACGGTCCTGGTCACGGCCGCCTCCCGCGACCGGGCCCTGCTCGGCGCGGACCTGGTCGTCCTGGCCGGCCCCACGCTCCCGGTGGACCGCGCCCTCCTCTCCCCCTCGGCGGTCGTCATCCAGGCCCCGCCGACCGCCGCCTGACGGCCCGACAGGCGTATTGTCCGGTATGCGAAACTCTGCCGACGAAGGGCCGTGGCGTGCGGGAGCCGGTGATCATCGAGGCGCCGTCCGTGCTCGGGCTGCGGCCGTCCGGGGTCCAGGACCTGCCGGCGGCCCTGCTCGGCGCCGGTCTGGCCGGCCGGCTGGGGGCCGTACGGGCAGGCAGGGTCGAGGCGCCGGCGTACGACCCGGTGCGGGACGAGGCCACCGGGATCCTCAACCCGGACGGCATCGCCCGGTACTCCGTCGACCTGGCCGACGCCGTCGGCGGCGTCCTCGACCGCGGCGGCTTTCCCGTGGTCCTCGGCGGCGACTGCACCGTCCTGCTCGGCAGTCTCCTCGCCCTGCGCCGCCGCGGACGCCACGGACTGCTGTTCCTCGACGGCCACACCGACTTCTACCAGCCGTCGGCGGAGCCGACCGGTGAGGCGGCCTCGATGGAACTCGCCCTGGCCACGGGCCGCGGCCCCCGGCCGCTCACCGACCTCGAAGGACGCGGACCGCTGCTGCGCGACGAGGACGTCGTCGCCTTCGGCTTCCGTGACGCCGCCGAATCCGCCGAGGCCGGGATGCAGCCGCTGCCGCCCCGGCTGCACGCGATCGACCTCGGCGCCGTGCGCGCGGCCGGGGCCGCCGCGGCCGCGCGCCGGGCCGTCGATCACCTCGCGTCGGGCGGGAGCGCCGGGTACTGGGTCCACCTCGACGTGGACGTCCTGGACGACGCCCTGATGCCGGCCGTCGACTACCGCATCCCCGGCGGGCTGACGTGGCGGGAACTGGAGGACGTACTGCGGACGGCGCTCGCCGGCGAAGGCGCCGTCGGCCTCGATGTGACGATCTTCAACCCCCGCCTCGATCCCGGTGCGGTCCTCGCCGCCCGTCTCGTGGAGTGCCTGGGCCGCGCCCTCCCGGCCCGGACCGGCCGGGGGGGTTGAGCCCGCTCCGGCCACCCGGCTCCGCGCGCCACCGCCTAGAGCGGCTCGGCCTCGTCGGCCTCGTCGGCCTCGTCGGCATCTCCGTCGTCTTCGGCGTGGACGAGTTCGACGATCGTCTCGATGCCGAGTGCGTAGGCCGGGACCCCCGCGGTGAGGAGCGAGGTCTCGGCGACACCGATGAGGTCGGCGACGCGGGCTCCGGCGTGCCGTGCTCCCCGGGCGTGGATCCGCGCCGGATCGGCTCGGCCGAGGGCCAGCAGCTGCCCGAAGTGGACGAGCTGCTGTACGCGCGCGCCGAGCGCGTTGTCCGTCAGCACGATGTGCCGCAGCTCGGCGACGGCCTCCTCCGTGTGGAGCCGGCCGTGGGCCAGGGCCAGGTCCAGGCGGGCCTGCACGCCGGCCGGGACGGCGCCGAGCGTGGCGCGGTAGCGGTCGCGTACGGCCTCGGCCCGCGGGGCGAGGGCGTCGTCGCGCGTCACGACGCGACCCCCGCGATCGCCGCCCGTACGCTCTCCAGCGCGCCCTCGGGGAAGTCGACGGCCCCGCCGATCGCCGCCGCGGCGAGCTCCGCCCCGGCGCTCTCCTCGATGGCCACCACGAGGTGGGCGGTGTCCGCCGGGTCCGGGCCGAACACCAGGAGGCCGTGGTTGGCCAGCAGGACCGCGGCGGTCGTGGGGCTGTGCGTCAGCGCGTCGACGACACCGCGTACCGATACGTCCGACCCGCGCGGCCCCCACGGCACCACCGGCACGTCCTCGGCCTGGCCGAACCGCAGCATGGGCTCGGTCCGGCAGGGCAGCGGCCGGTGGGCCACGGCGAAGGCGGTCGCGGAGGGCGAATGGGTGTGGATGACCGAACCGACCTGCGGGCGCGCGCGGTAGACGGCGCTGTGCATGGAGATGATCTCCACGCTGACGGAGCGCAGTTCCCCTTCGAGGACCTGCCCGTCGAGGCTCACGGTCGCCAGGTCCTCGGCCCGCAGACCGCGGACGAAGCCGGGCGTCAGCATGAAGCGGTCGGCGTCGAGCCGGACGCTCAGGTTGGCGTGGCCGGAGTGCGACATCACCCCCGCCTCGAAGAGCCGCCGGGAAGCCTCCACGAGCTGATGGGCCTCGTCCCGTATCCGGCGTGCGTCTGTGGTCATGTCCTGGTCTCCCAACGCTGGGGGCGACGGCCGCTGTTGTGCGGCCGTCCCGTACGCAGCCCACTCTTCAACTTGAACTAAGGTTCAAGTCAAACGTCGGGGAGCGAGGAGTACGGGCATGCGCATGACGATCGGGCAGCTCGCCGGGGCCACCGGGGTGCCCGCCTCGGCCATCCGGTACTGGGAGCGCCACGGACTGCTGCCCCAGCCCGAACGCCAGAGCGGGCAGCGGCGCTATCCGGCGGGCGCGGCGGAGCGGATCGTGCTGCTGCGCAAGTGCCAGCAGGCGGGCCTGACCCTGGCCGAGATCCGCGAGCTGCAACAGGACCAGCCGCGCCGGCAGGCGATGATCCGTACGAAGGTCGCCGAGATCGAGCGGCGCCTGGTGGACCTCGACCACGCCCACCAGCTGCTGACCCACGCCCTCCAGTGCAGCAGGACGGACATCGTCGGCTGCCCGAACTTCCGGGAGCAGATGGCCGCGTGGCGTGCGCCGTCCGCGCCGTGACGCACCGCAGCAAAAGAGGTGCGCCCGCGGCGCGTCGTTGGCAAGCTGGCCCCAATGAACCGTGAACAGATTTCTGAAATAGCCCACACCGATCACCCGATCAAGGCCCCGCTCGACGACGAATCCGTACGCCGGCTGCTGGAGCGCGGGCTCCCGCGGGGCGACGAGCGCGTCCTCGACCTCGGGTGCGGCAGCGGAGAGTGGCTGCTGAGGGCGCTGGCCGCACGGCCGCTCGTACGCGCCGAGGGCGTGGACATCTCCGAGGAGGCCCTGGCGCTGGCCGGGAAGGCGGCGCAGGACCTCGGCGTCGACGAACGCCTGACCCTCCACAAGACGCCGGCCGCGGACTTCGCCTCTCCGCACCCGTTCGACCTGGTGCTCAGCGTCGGATCCACGCACGCCTTCGGTGGGCTGCTCCCCACCCTCGCGGCGGCGCGCGAGCACCTGGCCCCCGGTGGCTGCGTCGTCATCGGCGACGGGTTCTGGGAGCGTACGCCGTCCCCGGAAGCCGTCGACATGCTCGGCGAGTTCGCCGACCTGGCGACCACCGTGGACCGGATCGTCGCCGAGGGGTGGACCCCCGTCGAGGGGCACGTCAGCACGCGCGCCGAACTGGACGCGTACGAGTGGTCCAACTGGGGTTCGCTGGCGTCATGGGCCCTGGACCACCCTGACGATCCGGACAGTTCTCACGTGCTGGAGACGGCGAACACCCGGCGCACCGAATGGCTGCACACCTACCGGGAGACCTGGGGGTTCGTCTCGCTGGTCCTGCGCCGCACGCCGGGCCGCTAGCACCGGACGCCGGGCCGGCTGGCACCGGACGCCGGGCCGGCAGCGCCGCACGCCCGAGCCCCGGCTCCGGACGTGCGGCCGCCGGCAATCGGCCGACTCGCAAGGCGCTACCGCAACCGCCGCTCCCGGTGGGGTATACGTCGTCTGGGGTTTGCCCGATGCCGGCGAAGGGAGTGGTTGCCGTGGAGCGTACGGCCTGCTGTGTGGTGGGAGGCGGGCCCGCCGGGATGGTGCTGGCCCTGCTGCTGGCCCGGGCCGGGGTGGAGGTCACCGTGCTGGAGAAACACGGCGACTTCCTGCGCGACTTCCGCGGCGACACCGTGCACCCGTCGACCCTGTCGCTGCTGGACGACATCGGCCTCGCCGACCGGTTCGCCCAGCTGCCGCAGCGGCGGGTGACCTCGGTGCAGCTGCCCATCGGGCCGGACCGCTCCCTCGTCACGGTCGGGAACATCGGGGCGCTGCACGGCAAGTACAACTACATCGCGATGGTGCCGCAGTGGGACCTGCTCGACCTGCTCGCCGACGAGGCCGGCAAGGAGCCCTCCTTCCGGTTGCGCATGGACACCGAGGCGACGTCCTTCCTGATGGAGCGGGGCCGGGTCGCGGGCGTGCGGTACCGCACCGCTGACGGCGCCACCGGCGAGCTCAGGGCCACGCTGACCGTGGCCTGCGACGGCCGCGGGTCCTTCGCCCGGGTGCTGCCCGAGCTCGGCCTGGAGAGCTTCCCGTGCCCGATGGACGCCTGGTGGTTCCGGCTGCCGCGCCACGAGAGCGATCCCAGCGGGCTCGTGGGAGGCCTGGGCGAGCGGTTCTTCAGCGCGCTCATCGACCGCGGCGACTACTGGCAGATCGCGGGGCTCATCCCCAAGGGAACCGACGCCGAGCGCCGCGCCGAGGGCGTGGAGCGCTTCATGGCCCAGTTCACGGAGGCCGTCCCGTGGCTGGCGGACCGGGCGCACTCCGTCACCTCGTGGGACGAGGTCAAGCTGCTGGACGTACGGCTGGACCGGCTGCGCCGCTGGCACCGGCCGGGTCTGCTGTGCATCGGCGACGCCGCCCACGCCATGTCGCCGGTGTTCGGCATCGGCATCAACCTCGCCGTGCAGGACGCGGTGGCCGCGGCCCGCCATCTGGTGCGCCCGTTGCTGGAGGGCACCGTGGGGCTCCACGACGTACGCCGTGTCCAGCTCCGCCGCATGCCCACGACGGTGGCCACGCAGGGCATGCAACGCCTGGCCCACGCCCAGGTCATCGAGCCGCTGCTGGCCGGCCGCACCCCGTTCGGCCATCCCCGGCGGGCGAAGCGGCTCACGGAGCTCGTCACCGACTCGCGGTGGCTGAACCGGGTGCCGGCCTACTTCATCGGGTACGGGGCGCTGCGCGAGCGGCCGCCGGCCGAGTCGCTCCGCGGCGGCGACGCCGTGCGGGAGGTGTCGTGAGCGAGCAGCCGGTCCTCCTCCCCTACGGCGACCCGGCCTTCGTCGCGGACCCGTTCCCGCTGTACCGGCAGCTGCGCGAGGACGGCCCGGTGCGCCGGGTCGTCATCGCGGGCGCGCTGGAGGCCTGGCTCGTCACCCGTTACGAGGACGGGCTCGCGGCCCTGTCCGACACCCGTCTCAGCAGCGACGTACGGGACGCCGCGGACACCCGGCTCCTGGAGCAGCTGCCCGACACGGAGCGGGAGTCGATGCTGGGCAACATGCTGCGCAGCGACCCGCCCGACCACACGCGGCTGCGCCGCCTGGTGTCGAAGGCGTTCACCGCCCACCGGGTGGCCGAGATGCGGCCGCGGATCCAGGCGATCGCCGACCGGCTGCTGGACGCGGTCGTCGCGGCCGGGCGCGCCGATCTCGTCGCGGACTTCGCGCTGCCGCTCCCGGTCACGGTGATCAGCGAACTGCTCGGCGTACCGGTGGACGAGCGGCACGAGTTCCAGCACTGGACCGACCGCATGATCATGCGGGGCGCGGAGCCGCCGGACCCGGCCGTGGTGAACGAGGCGTGGCGGCACATGCGCGCGTACGTCACCGAACTCATCGGCGCCAAGCGGGCGGATCCCGGCGAGGACCTGCTCAGCGCCCTCATCACGGCCCGGGACGAGGAACAGCGGCTGAGCGAGGACGAGCTCGTCGCCATGGTGTTCCTGCTGCTGGCCGCCGGCTACATCACCACGGTCAACCTGATCGGCGGCGGCATCGCCATGTTGCTCGCCCACCCCGGCCAGCTCGACCTGCTGCGCTCCGACCCCGGTCTGCTGCCGGGCGCGATCGAGGAGTTCCTCCGCTACGACGGCCCGGTCAGCCCCGGCATCGCCCGCTTCGCGCGGGAGGACGTGGAGATCGCGGGCGTGCGCGTCCCGCGCGGCGCGACCGTGCTGATCGGCTCGGCCGTCGCCGACCGCGATGCGGGGCGGTTCCCGGATCCCGACCGCCTGGACATCACCCGGCCGGACAACGCCCACCTGGCGTTCGGGCACGGCATCCACTACTGCCTGGGGGCTCCGCTGGCCCGTCTGGAGGGCCAGATCGCGATCGGCACCGCCCTGCGCCGCCTGCCCGGCCTCGCCCTCGCGGTACCGCCGGCGGAGATCCCCTGGCGCCCCGGCGGCCTGCGCGGCCCCCTGGCCCTGCCGGTGACGTTCACGCCCGGCGGGTGACGTTCACGCCCGGCGGGTAACGGGCGGGCTCGGCACCGGTCGGCCGTCACCTGGCGGCTGCCACCGGTCGGTTGTCACCCACACGGAAAACGCTTGGACGGCGCGGACGCCGTCACGGGAGACTGCGGCTTCCGTAACCGAGCGAACACACGGGGTGACCATGGAAGCGTCCGCATCACGAGGGGCACCGCCCGCCAAAGGGCCGGTGCTCCTCGCACTCCGGTACTACGGACGGGAGTTGGCGCGGATGCGGTGGCTGACCGCGCCCGCCATGCTGATGCCGGCCCTCGGCAACATCGGCATCAACTACATCGCCCCGCTGGTCATCGCCAAGCTCGTCGGCCGCATCGCCGACGACACCGGCAGCGGTGCCGGTCTCGGTCTCGGCGCCACGCTCCCGTACGTCCTGGGATTCGGCGCCGTCCTGCTGCTCTCCGAGGCGGCGTGGCGCCTCGGCCTGCACTGTCTGAACCGGGTCGACGCCCTCGGCATCGAACGGCTGTACATCATCGGGATGGACGAGCTGTTCGCGAAGGACGCCGCGTTCTTCCACGACAACTTCGCCGGGTCGCTGACCAAGCGGGTGCTGAGCTTCGCCTCCCGCTTCGAGGAGTTCGTCGACGCGCTGACCTTCTCGGTCGTGGGCCGGTTCGTACCGCTGCTGTTCGGGTCGGTGGTGCTCTGGCGCTACGAACCGCTGCTCGTCGTGGCGCTCCTGGCCATGATCGCGGTGACGGGGGCCTGCGTCCTGCCCCTCGTCCGGCGCCGCCAGGCACTCGTGGACCGGCGCGAGGAGGCGATCGCCCAGGTGTCGGGGCACGTCTCCGACAGCCTGATGAACATGGACACGGTCCGCGCGTTCGCCGCGGAGGAGCGCGAGGCCGCCGAGCACCGGTCCCGGGTCTCGCACTCGCGCGCGCTCACGCTGCGGTCGTGGGACTACGGCAACCTGCGCATCGACACCGTCGTCGCGCCGATGTCCGTGGTGACCAACGCGCTGGGCCTGCTGATCGCCGTCACGGTCGCCGGGGGCGGGAGCGGGGGCGCGGCCGCGGGCGGTAGCGGGCACGGCGTGGAGGCGGTCGTGGTCGCGTTCACGTACTTCTCCAACGCCACCCGGATCATGTTCGAGTTCAACCAGATCTACCGCCGCCTGGAGAGCTCGATGACGGAGGCCGCACAGTTCACGCAGCTGCTGCTGACGCCGTCGACCGTACTCGACCCGCAGTCCCCCGAGCCGGTGCCCGAGCCGGGCCGGGCGGGCGAGGTGCGCTTCGAGAAGGTGGACTTCGCCCACGCGGGCGCGGAGCCGCTCTTCGAGGGGCTGGACCTGGACGTGCCCAGCGGGGCGAAGATCGGGCTGGTGGGCCGCTCCGGCGGCGGCAAGACCACGCTCACCCGGCTGCTGCTGCGGATGACCGACATCGACGCGGGCCGGATCCTGATCGGGGGCCGGGACATCAGCAGGCTGCGCCAGCGCGACCTGCGCGGCCTGATGGCGTACGTGCCGCAGGACCCAGCGATGTTCCACCGCACCCTGCGGGAGAACATCGCGTTCGCCCGGCCCGGCGCCACCGAGGCCGAGATCCGGCGCGCGGCCGAGGCGGCGCACGTCACGGAGTTCGCCGACGCGCTGCCCGACGGCCTCGACACCATGGTCGGCGAGCGCGGGGTCAAGCTGTCCGGCGGGCAGCGCCAGCGGGTCGCGCTGGCCCGGGCGATCCTGCGCGACGCGCCGATCCTGCTGCTGGACGAGGCGACGAGCGCCCTGGACTCCGAGAGCGAGATCCTCGTACAGGAGGCGCTGTGGCGGCTCATGGAGGGGCGGACCGCGCTGGTGGTCGCGCACCGGCTGAGCACGGTGGCGCACATGGACCGGCTCGTCGTCCTCGACCGCGGCCGCATCGTCGAGCAGGGCACGCACCAGGAACTCCTCTCCTGCGAGGGCACGTACGCGAAGCTGTGGCGGCACCAGTCGGGCGGCTTCCTCGACGAGAGCGGCGAGGACCACGACAGCCCCGCGCCTCCCGCACCCCGTCAGGGCGATTCCTGGAGGTAGGCGGCGATCAGGGCGAGGTCGTTGGCGATGGACAGGACGTCGACGGGGTTCGCGGTCGGCGTGGAGGCGCCGTTGACGCCCGCGTAGAAGGTGTCGAAGCGGCCGCCGCCCTTGTCGAGGTAGCCGGCGATGGTGATGGCGCCGACGGCGAGCCGGTCGTTGAGGGCGTCTCCGCCGACGGCCGCGCCGGTCTTCGCGAACACCTTGCCGCGCGCCGGGCAGCTGCGGCAGTTCTCTGCGAGCAGGCCGTCCACGCCGAGGATGGGCAGGGCCTCGCGGAAGCGCCGCGCGTCCGGGGTGCGCTGCCAGTACGCCAGCATCTGCACCAGCGCCTGCGGCGTGGCCCGGTCGGCGGGGTTGCCGCCCCGGCCGTCCATGAGCTCCGCCTGCTCGCGGTCGACGCCGGCCCGGTCCAGGAAGGCGGCGAGCACCAGGAAGCCGTCCTCGCACTGCGTGCTGCCGGCGGAGACGGCCATCAGGCAGATGCCGAGGTTGGCGCCCAGGTTGTGGCTGACCTTGAGGATCAGCTTGGCGTACTGCTCGTACGGGGGTGAGGTGTACTCCGCCACCCGCGGGCGGCCGTCGTAGTCGCGCGGCAGCCTGGCCGCCGGGTTGGAGCCGGTCGGGGGCGCGGTGACCTGTACGCCGGCCCGGGCGAGGGCCTCGATCAGGGCGCTGCGGCCGAACGCGGCGGGATCCGTGACGGGGCTGGTGCGCAGCAGGGGCTTCGCGTCCGCGGCGATGGTGCCGGAGAGCAGGATCCGGGTGCCGCCGTCGACGGCGGTCACCGTGACGTTCGTGGGCCGGCCGGCGGCGACGGTCTTCACCGTGGAGGTCACCGTGTACGGGGCGACCTTCGGCCGCCAGTCCAGCCGGGCGTCGGCGCCGGCCCGGTCTCCGGGCGTGGTCAGCAGGTCGATGAGGTTGTCGTTGATGATCAGGGGGGTCGGGGTGGGGTCGAGGACCGGGTCGGGGGCGAAGAGGCGGCTGTCGACGATGACGTCGCCGTCGACGCGGGTGATGCCGGAGTCGCGGACCTGCCGGGCGATCCGGTCGATGCCGGCGAGGGGGTTCTCGGGGGTGAGGGTCGCTCCGGGGAAGTCGTTGGCGTAGGTGTGGTCGAGGTCGGTGTACGCGACCGTGCCGTCGGGGCGCGTACGGCCGCCGAGGGTGAGGTCGCCCTGGGCGACGAGGTCGAGGTCGCCGGTCAGCGTGGTGCCGGTGCGCCGGCCGACGGCGTAGACGGGGGTGACGAAGCGGTGGTCGGTGCCGAGGGTGCGCCAGGTGCCGGAGACGGCGAAGAGCTTCGCCGTGGAACCCGGGATGAAGAACTGGCCGGGGAAGAGGCTGTGCAGTACCTGCCCGTCGGCGGGCCGGGTCTGCAGGAGGCCCCACTGGGCGTGCCGGTACTCGGGCTTGCGCATGATCTCGGCGATGCGCGGATCCAGCCGGGCCTGGGAGGGCGAGGGGGTCGGGGCGGGGG